>DATHUN010000769.1:0-8253 GCA_035462205.1 Anaerolineales bacterium | reverse complement strand
TAGGAACCATACTCGCTGGCGGTCAGACCGCGCTGGCCACCTCCACCAGCTTTACGGCAACCAGTACACCCCTCACTCCGATCATTCCGATCACGGGCGAGAACGTTGTGGAAATGCAATGCCAGTTCTGCGTCAATGATTTGACACATGCGGTCTTTATCTTTCCGGATTTTGCGATCTTCGATGTGGAAAGCGCATCGCCCGTCACCTGTATGACCGCTGAGGTGCTCAACGGTCAGCGTGTGCTGGTTTGTTATGGCCAGCAACAAACAACGTTCAACTTAAAGATCTGTTCGGATACTTCCAACTGTCTACTCTATCCAGTGGCATTGCAGCCATGTCCATTGATTCCCAACACGGGAGGCACAGTCACGACGGCCACCCCAATGAATCCGGTGTTCCTGACGGCAATCAATACGCTGCGACCACCCTCGTCTACAAGAGGGCCGACGACTAATGCTTCGCCGACACCCACCCCTCTATTTCCTACCGCGACAGGTGTTCCGCCACTTCCACCTATCCTGACAACGGTCGCGCCTCCGCCCACACAACCTCCTCAGCCGGCAGCCACGGAGCCGCCGCCGACCGCAGAACCGAGAGACACTCACACACCGAGGCCCACCCATGAACCGAATCCTACCCACGAACCGAAGCCATCCAAAACTCCTAGACCCACCCGTGTTCACGGGCATGCTTCGAGGACTCCGGGACCATGAATGGATAACAGCTAGTCAAATGGGCTCGTTTAGAGGTATAGAAAATGGAAAGGCGTTTTTCGATGTGTATCATTTCGAGGCAGATTTAATTCGGACGGATCTGAATCTGCAGTAGGAAACCAATTCGCATTTTGTTTCTGAGAACTACGAAAGGAAAGTGAACAAATTGCATACCAGCTCGAAGGAGTAATATAGTATGAAGAAGATATTTTTAGTTGGAGCACTCGTCTTGGTATTGATCACCGCCGCATGCGGAGCGAACCGGGGAGCGACTCCTACACTCGTCGGAACGTCATTGCCTGAAATCGCCACCAATACTCCCTTCGGTGGATTAGGCACGGGAACAGTCGTTGCCACAGACACGGCGCCGATCTTGGAAACAGCCACCACAGGTCTGGAGACGCCAACACCAGGTGTAACTGCTCAGGCTCCTACCATAGTTGGTTCGCCAGCCGTGGGAACAACGCCGACGGCGGTCATCCCTGTCACCGGTTTGGATATTATGCCGGTCGAATGCCAGTTCTGTGTGGATAACATGGCACACGCTCTATTGGTCCTGCCGGACACAGCAACCTTTGAAGTTATTTCTCAATCGACATCGACAACCACTGGAAACACCACCACCACCATTAACACCAATTGTTCCACGATTGAAGTCAACAATGGAAAACAGGTTGTTCTTTGCAGTGGACCAGAGAAGACAGCCATCAACCTGAACGTCTGTGTCAATTCCAACAATGGCAATACTTGCACAAATTATCCCTTACAGCTTTTGGCTTGTTCTGTAACACAACCCCTTGCACCGGCATCCAACAAAACTCCGAAGGCCCCCACCGCAACTGCAACATCAACGTACCCGTGATCGTTTCCGCTTTTCATTAATACATTCCGTAGGATCAACAGCGCCTCTGCAGATGCAGAGGCGCTGCTTTTGTGCAAATAAGAGACTATGGTTTGGCAATCCTAAGTTCGGTAATATTGACATGATGAATTTGAAGATTCCCTGCTGCCAACGTTGCCATTGGCTGTAAACTAGAAACAAATGCCGTGACAAGCGCCAGACTCAGCACGATGCGAACTGTGATCGTTTTGATTTTTCTCATCTTTCCTCTCATCCCGGCAAAACAACTCGTGAAAGATGATGTGCTCTTCCTGCTCCAAATACAAGATGAATTCATCACCAATACGTTGTGGCACAAAGTAATCCCAAAATAAACAAAGCCCCAGAATAGGGGCTTTGGATACGAAATGAACTCCGATTCAGGATCTTAAAAGCGTTTGACGAAGATCGCCAGATCATCCCCTTCCCTGTAAAAATCCTTGATGGATGCTTCCATAGTGTAGCCCATACCTAAGTAAAACTTGCGAGTCTCATCATAATGGGATGTGCCTGAAGTTTCGGCGATGATCATTCGTCCGCCGGCCTTGCGCGCCGCTTCCTCGCTGGCGGTCAGTAACCGACGTCCCACGCCCCCACGACGACAGTTCGGATCGACCGCTACCCAATATAAATCGAATACACCGCTGGTCAGATCGCGCGGACCGTAACACGCAAAGCCACAGATCTGATCGCCATCCCGTTCCACGATGAAGTTGTAGCCACAAACTTCCGGGCCGTCGACCAGGTATTCCTGCCAGAGCTCCGCCACACACTGGACCTCCTCTTCGCTGAAGACGCCGGCGCGGGCGGTGATATCCTGAATCGAGCGGCCGTCTGCTTCGGTTGCTGTGAGAATCATGATTGCCATCCTTGGCGGTTGATTGGCTGATTAGAAGATTCGTGGAAATACATAAGTTGAAAGTTGCCTTCCTTCTTTTGATTTTATAAGCCAAACCGTCGCCTCGATTGTCCCCGTATTTGCGATTTTCAGCAAGGCTGCTCTGGGTGAACAACTGCAAAATCCGCTCTGCGTGATATCATTTTCCTGGGTAATTCTTTTAATGCTCGGTGCAAGAATAAAAAGTGGAGATTTATCATGTTGCTTGAAATTCTAAAGTCAAACGCTGTAGAACGTGGCCTGCTCGGACCGAATGAGAAAATCGATCTCGAAAAAGCCTTTCTGCTCGTTCGGGATATGCCTTACATACGCGCCAGTTCCCGTGACCCGGAAACCATCATTCAAGAATGGCGTGGTACCTGTTCGGGGAAACATTACCTATTGAAAGGTCTGTTTGCCGAGCTTGGCTACCTCTCGCGCTTGATCGCCTGCACAACGGTCATGCATATTGATCCAGCACAAGTACCGGGAAAACTGCGCGAGTTACTCGAGCAGTCCGACGGTCGTTTTGTAGACGTGCACAATTATCTCATTCTCGAGCTCCCCGATCAGGACATGATCGTCGATGCGACCTGGCCACTCTCCACGAAGGAGACAGGCACCGTTGTCAATGAGCACTTTGTGCTGGGAGAGAACCACCAAATTGCCTGCCAGCCGATCAAAACCTGGGTAGTACCGGAAGATGGCGATGCACAGGAATTCAAGAACCGAATTTTGAACGAGACTTTCACGCCTGAGGAGCTCGCCCACCGGGACGAGTTCATTAAGACGCTGGGGATCATGTCACAGAACATGTGAATATTCAAGATAGGGAGACTTATAGATCGATCCATCTTTTTAGCGAGGAAGCGTCAAAGCCCGGATAACTTTCATCAAAACGGATCGTGATACGCGCTGCATCTGGCAGCAAGCGCGTATTTTGGACCGGCTCGGCAAATGTAATCTCGCTCTCATAACGGACGTACAGCGGCAAACGCGCCAGCGTCGAATGGATTGCATGCAGGTGCAGCGGACCTGCGAATACTTGCCCGCTCCAGAAATCCACCCACCTTCCCTCGGGCAGATAGACAGATCGCACGCCGGAAGCATCCAGCACCGGACAGACGAGAAAAGCATCACCGAAAAGATATTCGTCTGCCAGGCTCCAGACCGCCGGGTCAGCGGGCCAGTCGAACACGAGCGAACGGAGCATCGGCAATCCGCCGCGACAGCTAGCCTGTGCTTGCTGCAAAATATAGGGGAGCAAGGCATAGCGAAGGTGCAGCCACTCACGGATAATGCGGGTCACAGCTGGATATTCCCACGGTTCACGCGGCGACCCGCCGTGGAAGCGCAGGTGAGACGAGAACACCCCCACCTGAGTCCAGCGCACATAGACGTCATCGGTGGGGCGCGTTTCCATATAGTCGGGGATACCGTGAATACCACCCACATCATGGCTCCAGAAAGCAAAGCCCGAGAGACCGAAATGCAGTCCGCCGCAGATCGTGCCGGCGAGCGCATCGTAGGTACCCGCTGCATCTCCCGCCCAATGGACAGGATAACGCTGGCTGCCGGCCCACGCCGATCGCGCCCAGACGATTCCCTGGCCCACGCCGTGCACGCGCTCGGTCACCTCCCAGGCGGCTTTGGCATATAGCAGCGCGAACAAGTTATGGTAGCGCTCACCAGGCAGCTCAGCGTATATCGCACCTTCGTCCACTTCCTCGCCAAAGTCAGTCTTGATCGCTGCCGCGCCCATCTCGAGCAGCGGCGCCAGCAGCGATTGATACCATTCCACTGCCTCCAGTCGCGTGAGATCAAGCGTGTATCCCAGCCAGTGCCGGTGAGAGATCGGATTCTTGGTCTCGCGGCCGACAAACCCGTTCTGCAAAGCAATCTGCGCCAGGGGCAGTTCGGGATGAATATAAGGCGCTTGCCACAGGCTGACTTGAAATCCATCTTCATCCATTTGTTTGAGAAAGCCAGCCGGGTCGGCATACTTCTCCGGTGAGAACTGCCAGTCACAGCGCCAGTCCTCACGGAACCAGCCCACGTCCAAGTGAAGCACATCGGATGGATAACGCTCCTGGCGCAGCCGACGGGCGACTTCACTCACCTGCGCGGCGGAAGTGTAACTCGAGCGACTCATCCACATTCCGAACGACCAGATGGGCGGCATGTTCGGAAACCCGGTGAGCTTGCGATAGTTTTCGACAACCTGGCCCGGGTGGCCGCCTCCTATCACAAACAGGTCGAGACTGTCCTCTTCTACCAACCATTGCAAGGCGCGCGTCGAGTGCGCGCCAATATCCAGGCGCATCTTGGCGGAGGAATGAGCGAACAGGCCATAACCGCGCGAGCTCAACAGAAATGGGATGTTCTTGTAGGCGCGCGCATTGTTCACCCCGGCAGCATCGAGATTGACCAGATCGATCTGCTGCCCGAACAAGTCCGGACGCTCGAATCGTTCCCCGGTACCGCAGAAGTGCTCGCCAGGAGGAATGTGCAGGGACAGTCCCAGCCACGTGCTCCGATCTGCGCGTTCCAACAGGATGAGAGGGAAGGAGTCCCACAGGTTCGGGACAAAATGATCGTTCGCCTGAAAACGGAGTTGCAGCGCACCATCCGGGGAAAGCACAGGCTCAAAGCGACCGCCACTCTCCAACTCGAAGAACGCCCCGCCCATTTCGGGATAGGCGCGCCAATGACTTACATCTTCCTCCAATTGGGCAGGCATGGTTTCTAAATCTGGACTCCAATCCAGCATCGGGCTTTCTTGCACAAAATCACGCTCTGTAGTCGAAATCAATATCCGCAAAATTCCCTCGCTATAAAAGCGCAGTCGGCAAAACAGCTTGCGTTCGAGCGGCTCATCTTGGTCGAAATACAACTCGCCGGGCAGCGGTCTCTTTCGGATCAATGAGATCGAGAATGTTACATCGCCCTCCTCCAGGGCCGGCGCACCTGCCTGGGTTGCGACCAGCAGTACATCCTGCGATAGATCGGTATCCAGCACCGTCTTCAAATATCGCTTGGCTTCGATCATATAAAATTGTCACTCCTTAACACAGATTCCGGTCGCGTGAAATTATAGTGGATATGACTCTATGCTCATTAAAAGGAATGGGTAGAAGAAAAGGGGATAATTAAACAGTAAGCCGGAGAAACTATGTTTCTCCGGCTCAAGTTCTGCTCAACTCTTAATCGTTACCAGGTGTGGTTATGCCCACTGTGGACGTGCTCGCCCTCCCAAGCGTCATGTGTGCGCTTCATTGCTAGCTTGGCGGCATTTGGCTCAAGTAGCTCGGTCTCGTCGCGCAGCTCGTTGACCACCACCTCGGGGATCACCTCGTTGATCTCGGCGATCAAAGGCGTGTAATCCCTTAGAAAATTAACAGCAAGGTCGGCGGTCGCCGGATCGCCTAAGGCCTGACCGCCAGTATGCAACATGGTGTAACTCACTGCGGCCAAACTGAGCACAGTATAGTCATCCCGCAGGTTTTTCGAGACCGGGTCCGTGCGGACCTTCTCAATTACGGTGGCTGCCAGTCCGAGCGCCATCGTTACCGCACTCTTGATCGGGGAGGCGGGATCACCACCGAGCCGCTTGAGATGCTGCTCCAAACCGTCGATATGGCTGCGGATGGTCGCTTCGATCTTGTTGACCACGCGGCGAGCCTCGGGGAACTTGGCATAGCGGTCGTCTTTCGCTTGACTCTCCAGCGCCGGTAAAATATGGCGCTCTACCGCCAGCATGTCGCTGACGTATTGCTGAAGGGAATCTTGTCTTTCACTCATAGCTGATCCTCCAATCGATTGAAATATGGCCGATATGAAACCACGCACTCAGCTTAAATCTCTTTAAAAGAGGTACTGCGCAGTTCCCACGATGTACCCTACTTAACGACCAACACAATGAAGATGTTATAAGTGCCAGTTCGTTGTTTCATGATCTATATCATCATGAAGTGATGCCCACCCAAGCCGCGATTTCCAATTGATATAATCCCTCTCATGAAACCAACTCGCCTATCCCTGCTCTTTGCGTTTATTTTGGGCTTCGTTGGATTTGTGACCTCGTTTGGCGCCCATATCGTCGCCGTGAATTTACCGGAATATGCAAAAGAGGTGGGCATTGGCGTTGCCATGATCGGTCTACTGATTGCCGCCTATGATTTTGCAGAGATTATCGCCAAACCCATTTTCGGCAGCATCGCTGACAAGCAAGGCATGAAAAAGACGCTGCTAATTGGAATTGGCGTTTTTATTCTTGCCTCTTTGCTTTATCTTGTAGTTCCTCCCCAGTGGTTACTGGGGATTCGTTTTTTACAAGGAGTAGGAGCCGCGGCGTTGTCGGCTGTTTCCCTGGCGCTAGTGGGGGTTTACTATGAACAAAATAGAGGCCGAGCATACGGTATCTACAATGCCATAAAAGGCGCGGGGTACGTGCTTAGCCCCCTGGCAGGCGGATTCATTATTGCGCAAAGCCATTTTAGCTATATCTTTGTTGCCGCGGCTGGCATTGGCGTACTGGCATTGGTATTGTCGTTATTTCTTCCGAAGGTGGAAGAGAAATTTGATTTTGACGACGATGATGACGATTTTTCATTGCAGTCATTTATCTCAGTGTTTAGAGATCCCAAGCTGATACGCTGGTATGCGATCATTGTCGTCAACATGTTCTTCGTGAGTATCCTCTTTGGTTTTCTGCCGGTCAGGGTGTATGCACTTCAATATAGTCCGCTGCAAACCGGTTTGATCCTCTCGCTGGTTGCCTTAAGTTATCTTTTGATCCAACCTGTAGCAGGTTACCTTGCCGACAGAATCGATGTGACCACGACCATCCGCGTTGGACTGATCCTGTCGGCGATCAGCATTATTGCAGCACCCTTTGTAAAAGATGTGTTGCTGATTGTGGATGCGATTGTTGCCGGGGTCGGTGTGGGTATTGTTTGGACAAACACGGATACGCTCGTGAGTAAATTGGCGAAGGAAGGGAAGCTTGGTGCAACCATGGGGGCGGCCGGTTCGTTCAAAGAGTTTGGCGATATGGTGGGACCGATCCTCATCGGAGTACTTTCCCAAGCCTTGGGTTTGACGTGGGGCTTTGTGATTTGTGGAGTGTTAGGACTTTTGTCGATCGCGCTAATTCAAGCAAGGAAGTCTTAAAGTGAAATCAGCAATTCATAAAACGATGCAAACTAGAGTGCCTGCAAGCTTGCTGAAGATCCAGCTCACGTAATTTTGCATGGTCCCTTCGGTGAGAAACAAGGTGGAGACGATGTCGTTGTTCGACATGCCGCGTGCCAAAAGTCGCAGCACATCGCGTTCGCGCGAATTGCGTTCTTGATGAATAGGTTGCCTAGATTTGCCAGATACTTTCGCCATTCATAATGCGTTCAATGACAATGGGAAAGGCGGAAAGAGTAATTGGCTTGCCAATCGCTCCATTGAACCCACTTTTGCGCAATCGTTCGACTTCCTCGTTCATGACGCTGGCAGTCAAGGCGACAACTTTGCTATCGAAGTAAACGGAGTCCTGCCGAATCATTTGCAGCATCTGAAATCCGTTAAATGGAGAAACGTGAATATCCAACAAGATAATGTCAGGGCGTACGGGAAGTTTTCGCACTCTTGGCAAAAATTCCGCGCTATCTTCAAAGATCGCATAATATTTGGGATTGAGGGTTTTCTCAACTAAGAGTTTCATGACCAATCGATTGGATGGATCATCTTCCACGCAAAGAAGGCAGTTTATATCGATCATCGTCTATTGC
>DATHUN010000768.1:0-7120 GCA_035462205.1 Anaerolineales bacterium | reverse complement strand
CGCAGAACCTATTCAAACCCAGATATGGGTGTTCCCACAACGGTAAGCAAAGAAAAAAGTCATTCGTGTCACGATTGACAAATGTGATCGATACCTTGCCCAGCCTCCTATCATAGCCCCGGCGCTCCCTGCCCGGTTGTTTGGTGCGGGGCTGTGTTAGGTTCCGGCTTAGCCCTCGTTCTGAAAGCGATTCGGCGAGAACACATGCATTGAAATGAGCGCAAGGATTCCGGCGATGAAACATATCACCTCACCCGTGATGGTATAACCAGCGAGGGCAAACAGCCCGGCGATGTGGAGGCACACCCATGTGAGGATGATTGCCTTTTTTTCGGGCGATCGTGATAGGGTGCCATGACGATAGTACGTGAGCAGCCCGCCGATAAGACCAACGATAGATCCTATCGTGAGCGCGATCCCGATTTGCTCTACAGCTAGAGATGCGCGGGGTTGTCGGGAGATGACCTTTGCCAGGGAAGTTACAGCCCACGCGATCGTTTGGGCTACGACGAGTACTCGATAGATAGCTGCATAGAAACGCCAAGACTTGGTTGTGACTCGCATGTTGCTCGTAAACTCTGAATGCTGCCAAACAGTGTACGACCTGCTCACAAGCTTTTTACGGGGTACCCGCTCGTACGCCGGACCGAAACAGCGCCACTTTAACAAAACCAGCTTGCGCTCAACGTTCTCTTTTCAGCTATCTTTATTCTTTTCTACGCTATTCATCGCTTTGGCAATTGATTCTAATGCCCGTGCAATACGGAATACAGCATTGAGAAACGCAAGAACAGCAAATACAGGGAGAAGATACAGCAGAATGAGCGGGAGTGCTTCCATACGAACATCTCCTTTTCTAGGATCGGTCGTTATTGTACGAACCATTTCTCACTTCATGACAATCATACATACTTTACAACAATCGACATTTGTAGAAGTGTAGAGTTGAACAGCAGGGCTAACAGTGTATGTCACCACTGGTGGGCGGCGTTTTTGCCTTTGATTACCCAACACTTCTTTCTACGTTCGTACCAGCATAGGGGAATAACAAACTTCGCCATTCCCATCTTTGAGAATTGCAAAGCCTGCCTGTGAAGTTCACCGTGGGACTCGTTGTGTCGTCGAATGATAATGATCGGGGCTCGAGCTTACTCTTGCCTGACTACATCGACGGAGATCTCCACCGCCGGCGTCGTTCCTCTATTCTCAAGCCAGTGCATAGTGTTCTTATCCTCGGGCCAGCCCACTCCCGGCCCATATTCCTTCACCACGCCATCTCGATGGTCAGTGATCGTACCCTGCAGTATGTAGACCATGCCCGGCCTGTCTTTATGGTCGTGAATCGGGCCGAAAACCCCTCCAGGTTCGATCGTCACCATGCGCATTCGAAGTTGGCGCCCTGCCATGCCCTCGATTTCAGGGCCAAGGTCAAGCGCTGCTAGTAGCTCCACTGTGACACCTTTCGTCTCAGGCGCCACCTGCTCGTTTCTCATACTGGTCTCCTTTCTATAGGTTCTGGCCACCTAACGATTTGAGTTACCACTGGTGGGCGGGACGAGACCACGCCGCTTTATCTATTTACACCATCGTTGAATACGGGTGAATTCTTTCTAGTACCTTATTTTCAGCTTGTTGAGCAAAATACAAATCCCAACGCAGTTGTAAATTCATCCAAAAATCGGCGGACATCTCAAAGAATTTGGCCAAACGTAAAGCGGTGCTGGGAGTGGTCCCCCTGCGACCATTGACAATTTCGTTGATGCGCTGATAGGGAACTTCAATGTTAACCGCCAAATCCTTTTGGCTAATTCCCATGGGGGTGAGAAACTCTTCCAAAAGCATTTCGCCGGGATGAGTGGGTGTTCGAGTAGTAGGAACGCGAACCATAATTTATCTCCTGCCTGTATTTCTAGTGATAATCAACAAGCTCAACTTGGTCAGGACCGGATTCGGTCCACACAAAACAAATGCGATATTGGGCCCAGTGTACTCCTCTTTTTAGAGTTCACCAACCTACCCTGGCGTACGTTGCCGGGTTTCGGCCCCATTATCCCGATGCATTTCCGGGACTCTGTGTTGGGCAGCGTAGACATTTTCTTTTACTCTCTTCGCGCAAGCTCATCCAGTGTCGGCTTTTGGAAGAAAGCAATCCAGGGCTTCATCGCTTCTTCGGAAATAAGAAAACTTTCCTGGGAAGGCCGCGAATTTCTTTTTTCCAGCCGCCTCAATAACTCATCTTCCGGCACATCTAGATAGTGTACTTCGCTACTCGCCCCAAGTTGCTTCGCACGCAACCGATAATCTTCGCGTTCTTCTCGCGCCCAAAAACCGTAATCAAGGATCACATTCGTTCCCAATTCCAGCGCCCTACTGGCTATCTTCCAGAGTATCGCCTCGATTAGGCGATGCCGAGCATCGTGTTCTGGTTCGTCTGCATCTTGACCAAAGAGGTGTATGTGCCACTCATCCAGTGTCAATCGAAGCGCCGCTAGTTCCTGTTCGAGCTTTTGTGCTAGCGTTGTTTTCCCTGAACAAGGAAGCCCAACCATCAAATGGAGCGTAGCCATCCTTCTTACTCCTGGAAGAAATAAGTTCTAAAACAAATCAAGATTTTCCTTCCGTGTGCCCAGACTGGAACATGATAAAGTCGAAGTCACCCGGCGACTGACCATAGCCAGTCAGCAGCGCAGCAGCCTCACTACGGTGCTGCGTGGCATGGAGGATGAGATCCAGCATGATGTGCCACACGACACGCTCGCGTATCGCACCGGGGATGACATAGCGGATCGTGTTGTTCAGCGTTTCCTCGGTCAATGTGTTGAGATAAGCCCACATCTCCTGTTGTTCGATCAACCAGCGCTCTCGCAACATGGCGAGTGTCGGCAAGGCATCTTCGTGAAGCTCGGTTGCATCATAAGCCGCCTCATTTGCCAGAGGTGCTTGGTAATACCCTTGGAGTGTGATGCGCTGCTGCCAGATATTGTCCAGGATGTGAACCATCGTGGCGCGCAGACTTCCGTGCCCGTAGGAGGTTGGGGCGACGTACCGCTCCGGACTTACCCGAGCGCAGGCTGCCAAGATGCGCGCATCCGCCCAGTCATTGTAGCTGTATAGTAACTTGATTTCATCGATTTTCATCGTAGCATTCTCTATCTTATATTCCTGTTGACGTTTATTTCCTCACAACTGCGCCGCTTTGACATCACCAGCTTATGCCTAGTGTACTCTGTTGTGGCGGGTGCATTATCCCGATGCTCCCTGCCCCAGTTGTTTGGTGCCGGGGTTCTGGGACGTCGCGCAGCATCCCGCTCGCCGGGCTGTGGTAGGCGGTGTTCTCAAGTTATAAGGTCCCTTTGACTTGACAAGCTAGTTAATTTTTCGATTTCTGCCTTCTCCATGGTGAACCCCAGCATTTCACCAGGAGCTCCGTAAGAAGAGATTGCAAAACGGCGCCCGTCCTCAAATTGGAATACCAGGCAACCATCGTATTCAACAATCTCGCTTTCCGAATCGGAATTCGACACCGTGAACTTATAGAGTTCAATCGATTTGACGACATACGGTCCGGGGAAATCGATTGAACTCAATCGATTTATAGATATATTCCTGCGTTTGATTAAGCCATACTCAGCATCTTTTGGCATATCGGCTTGGTGGATCACGATTCGATTCCACTGGATGTAAGAATCTTCAAAGCCTTCAAGGACTGGCTCAATAATGATGCACTTCTTTCCGCACTTCATCGAAAAATGTGGGGCGGTAATGGACTTTCCCCACATGATAATCATGTGAGATGTATACAACCATACGTCTTTCAATTCGATCGTTTCCTTTAGCAGGTCTATTTCCACGTTATTCATTCTTTATTTTCAATCATTCTCCCAACCGCCCAACGGTATGCGACCTGGCCCGTGCGCTCTTCACCGGGGTACCCGTCGCGTTAGCGCCCCCGCGTAGCGCCCTGATGAGGGTGGTGAGGGTCGCGTAGCATCCCCGAAGGGGGCTGGTGGCCGGGACCGAGACCACGCCGCTTTGACCGAGCCAGCTTGCGCCCAGTGTAGTCCTCTTATAGATGCACTTCGCAAAGCATCCTAAAAAGGGCTGGGCAAAGGCGCAACTATTATTTTTCTCTTCGCTCCAACCAAGCACGCATGTCTGGCTCATGCTCATCATGGAAATGGGCAAAGAATTCAGCAGGACTAAAGGGATTACCCTCTAACCACGGAAGATAACGTTGCGGATCCTTTAGAACTGGATCGGGTAAACCTTCAATGGCGGTGAAGAGTTGCTGAAAGACTTGATGCGATTCATCCAACACTTCAGGTACTGAGCGCCCGTGATTAGATTCATAAATCCACTCATTAATTTCATCGTCAGTTTGTAGGTGTGCTGGCCAGGGTGGAGGCGGTTCTGGCTCACCTCGTTGTGCAGCCTGTAAGCGGGCAACCGTTCTACGCCGCCAGCCAGTAAGGTGAGCAATAATATCTTTAGTAGACCAGTGCCCAGCCACACCAGGTTCGTCCATGTGCAACAGATCAATCTGATTGAGAAATGCTTCCCACTGCTGATACTCTTCCCGTAGCCCATTCAAGAATTCTGATTTTTCCATACATCACTCCTGCAAAACATGACGTATCCGAATAAGACTCAACGATTTGCATTCCCTGCTGGTGAAACGAGACCACGCTACTTTGAACGAACCAGCTTGCGCGCAGTGTACTGCCTTTTGCGCCGGGTGCACGCTGTGTTGGGTGGCGATTGCAAAGCATACACCGGGTCTACCAACCCGGGAACAACCTCCAAGTACGTTTCATGTAATCTCGATAGGTGGTCCCAAAGGCTTCGATCAGCACCTTTTCTTCAACAGAAATTCGATACATGGTAGCACCTAGCATCAGCCCTACTGTTACAAACACACCAAGCCATGTCCCAAGCGCCAAAGCAATTCCCAGGTAAATGAGGATCATACCTGTGTAAGAAGGATGTCGAATCCAACGGTAGGGACCATCCGTTATGATCTTGTGCCCCATTTCCACCTGCACTGTACGGGAGAAGAACCGTCCTAATTTGATGATTGCCCATTCGCGGAGCGCAAGACCTGCGGGAATCAGCAGAAGACCCAGGTACTGGATGGAAGCAGGTGTAACCAACAAATTCAAGTAGCGACAAATCAGTGTAATCGTGATGGCGGAAAAGCCAAGAAGCCGAATCACCAGAAACGAGGTGCGATCCAGCCTCGTGTCGTTCTTAGTAATTTGGTGTGGATTTAGCTTCTTCGGAATGGCATAGTCGATGAAAAATGTACCCAGTACAACGATAGCTAGGATTGTGGAGAAGTAAGGATCAGGAAACCAATGGAATGGGTCTTTGAACATGTTTATTCCTCAAACTTAATCGCCAGCCACCCAACGGTGTGCGACCTGCCCCGTGCGCTCTTCTACCGGGGATCGGGCCGTTCGCCCCGGCAAGCGAAGCGAGAACGGGGTGCATGATCTCGATGTCCCCTGCCCCGGTTGTTTGATGCCGGGGTCCGGGACGTCGCGCAGCATCCGGCTCGCGGGGCTTCGTTGAGCTGCGCTTTACCCATCATACTCAGTATTATCAAGCATATTTTTTGTTTTCCTATTGCGAGCCTTGACTGCAAAACCAATAACAGCCAGTCTGGGCAGCAAGATTCAGAACGTCAAAGATTGGCTGATCATCGATTGTCTCCTTATGAACGAAACGTCGCTCACACGCGTAAGCGTGCCTAAGTCGCCTTGTCTGTCAATTCACCTGATTTGCCGGACGAGTTCACGTTCAGCCATTGGAGTGCTCCATCCAAGTCATATGTCAACTTGACGTTCGCTCCTTTATTGATCATAAGATCTTCGCTAAATAGGTTGTCTGGAAATTGCTGCGGGGTTACTAGAATTGCCATTCTGAAATCTTTCGGTAGCACTCGGGCGACAAGATCGCCTATTGTGAAACGGGTCAGGATTGACATCGTTTCATTATCAACTCCCGTTAAGAGAGTCACATCACATAGAGTTTGATGCAAAGAGTGTATGCGAGTCTTTTCCATCCATTCCGATACAAGGTCGCGCGCACGAAGCAAATTAAATTTACCTGTCACTTTTACGTACAGGTAGCCATCTCTTGCTTCGTATGCCGCATTCATCTTCCAGAGCCTCTGCATTCAATATAACTTAAAAACCCATGCAGTATTTGGCTGCATTCTTAAAAAATCGATGAGTCAGAGCAGGGCGGGTATCCTAAAATCAGAAGATGAAAATCGAATGCAAGCCATTGCCTAACGGTGTACGTTAGCGGCTTGGTGGGCGGGACGAGACAACGACATTTTAGCGGAATCAACTCCAACCCATACAAACTGCCTGAAAACGCGCTGACTCCCACCACGCCAGCCCCGGCGTTCTCCCGGGGATCGGGTGCACGCTGTGTTGGGCAGTGCTCTTACAGATCACCTAGCACGACTTCCGGGTGATGGAGGTAATCCTGAACCATTCCATAGTATCTGCCCATGTGGATTCCATCCATGACAGCATGATGCCCCTGTACGCTGAGCGGCATCTTCCATGTGTCGCCTTCCTTGAAGTATTTTCCCCACGCAAACCGGGGAATAGAATCGGCTGGGTGGAACTGCATCGGATGGGTAAAGCTTGTGAAGGACACCCAAGGAATGGGGCTCATGTACAACACATCATCCTCCTCGGGGTTACCTTCCAAATCAGGGTGTGCTTTCACATCCGTAATATTTTTTGCAGCCTTCCTTGCAAACTCAGGAAAATCCTCCGCATACTCAAGGGCACAAAAGGTGAAAAGATCTTTGTCAATTAATATAGAAAAACGGGGGTTCACGATCTCGTGCTCTACAACCTGATCCCCTCGAATGCGATGCCTGAATTCCGGAATTGCATTCGAAGCCCGAGAGATGATGTACACCATGGCTACAGTGAGCGAATATCCATTCCGCTTCACAAATGGATAAAACGCTGTCACATCGACGTTTACACACATACTGAAGTGCGGGTGATTAAAAGTGCTAAATACTTTAAAATGATTGCGTCGAGACCAGGTCTGCATGTCAATATAACGCATAGTTCACCTCTTGCTCAGTAAA
>DATHUN010000767.1:0-15317 GCA_035462205.1 Anaerolineales bacterium | reverse complement strand
AACACTGAACGTGCTCGAGTACCCAAAGATCCTCGAGCGGCTGGTCGCCTTCTGCGACTTTTCCGCTTCGATGGAACTGGCGCGCCGCCTTGAGCCCACTGATTCCTATGACCTTGCCACCGCGCGTCTGGAAGAGACCCGTGAAGCGCGCAAGCTATTTGCCACCAATGACAATATTGGCATCGGCGGTGCACACGACATCCGCCCGGCAGCCGATCTCGCGGCACGGGGCGGTGTTCTCGACCCACAGCAACTATTGGATATCAAGTCCACGCTCATCTCAAGTCGCGAGCTCAAAAAATCGCTCGAGCGCAAAACGAACGAGTACCCACGTCTCGCCCATATCACCCAGGGACTCGCCGAATCGCATGGCATGGTTGAGGCGATCTCGCGCGTCCTCTCCGACCGCGGCGAAGTGCTTGACTCTGCTTCCCCGAAGCTTGCTACATTGCGTCGGGAGATCAAGGTCGCGCACGATCGTTTGATGTCACGTCTGCAGCGTTACCTCACCGAATCGGCAAACAAATTACAAGAGCCAATCATCACGCAGCGCGATGGTCGTTATGTCATTCCTTTACGTGCCGAGTTCAAAGGACAGATAAAAGCGGTTGTCCACGATCAATCCTCGAGCGGCGCGACGCTCTTTGTTGAGCCATTGCCGATCGTCGAGTTGAACAACGCCATGCGCGAACTGCAACTGCAGGAGCGTGACGAAGAGCGCCGTATCCTGTATGAGCTTTCCGCCCAGATCGCCGAACATCGCGATGAGCTTGTCTATGGTCTGGAAAATCTTGCCATGCTCGATCTCATTTTTGCCAAAGCAAAATATGCAGAAGAGTTGAAGGCAAGCGAGCCACTTTTGCACAAGGTAGAAAGTAAAAAGCATAAGAACGAAGAGCAATCTACCGTCCACCATCTACCGTCGATAAGATTGATGCAAGCGCGCCATCCCTTGCTGAACTCCGCCACCGTTGTCCCCATTGACGTCGATCCGAAACCAGGCACGCGCGCCATTGTCATCACCGGTCCCAACACAGGTGGTAAAACCGTCTCGCTGAAAACCGTTGGCTTATTCGCTCTCATGGCGCAGAGCGGACTCCACCTCCCGGCGCAGAGTGGCTCGGAGCTTCCCCTTTTTCACGCCGTCTATGCCGATATCGGCGACGAGCAATCCATCGAGCAATCGCTCAGCACGTTCAGCGGTCATATCACGAATATCATCCGCATCCTCCAGCAAATCGATGAGCGCTCTCTGGTCATCTTTGATGAATTGGGCGCGGGCACCGATCCACAAGAAGGCGCAGCCCTCGCGCGTGCAATTTTAAAATTCTTGCTCGAAACCGGATGCACGACTCTCGTCGCTACACATTATCCTGAGCTCAAAACGTTTGCGCACTCCACGGAAGGGGTGGTCAATGCCTCTCTTGAATTCGACATCAAGACTCTCCGTCCAACGTATCACTTGACGATTGGCTTACCCGGACGTTCCAATGCGCTGCTTATTGCTCAACGACTTGGTCTTCCGCAGCCGATCATTGACTCCGCCAAAGCAGAGATCAACCCCGAGGACCTGCGCGCCGATAAACTGCTCGATGACATTCGCAAGGAACGCAACCGCACGTCGCGCGAACGGCAGAAACTCGAAAAAGCACGGGAGAGATTAGAAGTGCAAACAAAGGAGCTGGAAAAGCGACTCGAAAAGATCGAAGATGAACGCCGCGATGTGCTCGCAAAAGCGCGCGCCGAAGGAGAACTCGAGGTCGCCGTTTTGAAACGTAACATCGACTCGCTCAAGTCCCAGCTCAAGAAAGCAAAACAACCACTGGATGCCATCAAAACGATCGAAGAGAAGATTGAAGAAATTGAGGAAAAAGTAGAAGCACCGGTGGAAAGACGACGGACCATAGATCGCGCGCAATCCATGATCCACCGTCCTCTGTCTCTCGGCGAGCGCGTCATCGTTAGCACGCTGGGTACAGAAGGTGTTGTGACAGCCCTGGGCGAGTCCGATGCGGAGGTGCAGGTAGGCAGCTTGCGCGTTCGGGCGCGGCTGGTCGATTTAGTGAGGAAAGGCCAGGAGGAAGAAAATCCCGAGCAGCAAGAGGAACGCAAGCAGATTGCGGAAGGCAGTGGCCGCGCCGCGTTGAGCGGGACAAAATCTCCCGGCTTGGAATTGAACCTGCGCGGTAAACTCGTCGAGGAAGGACTGGAGGAGCTTGAGCGATATCTGGAACGCGCCTTCTCGGCGGGATTATTGTTTGTGCGGATTGTGCACGGCAAAGGGACAGGACGGATGCGCGAAGCAGTCCGCAACGCCTTGAAACAGAGTTCCTATGTGACTTCCTTTGAGGAACCGAAAGAGAACGAAGGCGGCTCAGGTGTCACTGTAGCGAAGATTGCAAAATAATTCATGAAAAAACAACGTAGGGATAGGCGGTCGCCTGTCCCTACGTTTATATTCCTATTTCCCGGTTGCCACGCGCCAGACGGCGTTCAATGCTTCGAGCCCTGTCAAACGATGGCGTTCCAGACCTTCATTCGTGAGATAAATATCGCCTTGTAACGGACGATCACTGCGTGTGTAAAGTCCACGGTTGGGGAGGTCGGACACCGCGGCCCAAAAATTCCAGAGAGGCAAATCATACTCGGCGGCGAGCATCGCCATATCCCGGTTGATGCGCTCATCCTTTTCGCGATTGTCCGCTTTCGTAGCAAGGATCGGCACGACACCCGCGTCCATCAATTGCAGAATAACCGTCCGCAGATATTCGGTGTTGCGCGACTCGAAATGTGTCCCCACCTGGATGATCACAAACGATGGGTGATGAATCCGCAGTTCACACTGCACTGGCGTCTCGGCGAAGCTGCACCCGAATTGACCCTGGTGCCACTGTGTCCACAACAGCGAGCCGGGCGTGGTCCCATCTTTGGCAGTTGGACTCTCGCGGTTGAACGAGCCCTGAAAGTACTCGACTGTTTCCTGCAGCTCGGGAGGAAGACTTTCTACGACAAATGGATCGGTTTCAAAGACACCCATAAACTCATCGGGGCGACTCTGGCAATCGCCAAAGATGGAAAAGGAATGCGGATCATTCCCCAAAGTCTGACCATATTCGTAGATATCGCGCACGCTCGGGTCCACCGTGGGAAGGATGGGTAGACTCTTCCAGGATTCCGACCGTGTCGGAGTAACGCCTGGTAAGAATGTCGCAGTTGGTGTCAAGGATTGTAAAGGGATCGGCGTGGGTTTTGGTCTCGGGGTTCGGGATGGAGCAGTGACAGGGATCTGGATCTGTGGGGATGATTGGCGATAATTCGTAATTTTCGCAGGCAAGGCGGTCGAAGTGGGGAGAGGCTTCGGTGTTGGAAATGCGGTAGCTTGCTCTGCGCAGGCTGTCAAGATCATACAAAACACTAAATTGAGTATCCGCTTCATCCGCTTGAGTATATCCATGAAAAATTAAGTGGCGATGAATTTTATGCTAGACTTGCACGCATGACATACAACGGTCTCCTCCACAAATATGGATCTCTTCTTCACCTTCCCGCTCACACCCGGACGGTAAGCTTACTCGAAGGGAATACACCTTTGATTCCGGCTGACAATTTAGCCCATCAACTCGGCGGCGGATTTGATCTCTTAATCAAATATGAAGGACTCAACCCGACCGGTTCCTTCAAAGACCGCGGCATGACCGCGGCAGTTAGCGAAGCGCTGGGACGCGGCGCGACGACAGTCATCTGCGCCTCGACTGGCAATACAGCTGCATCCGCTGCCGCTTACGCAGCCCGGGCCGGACTAAAGTGCATTGTTTTAATTCCACAAGGAAAAGTCGCCGCCGGAAAACTGGCCGGGGCGATTGCCTATGGCGCACAAGTCATCCAAATTGACGGCTCGTTCGACGACGCGCTCACCATGGTCGTAGAAATCACGAATAAGCATCCAATTTGCCTGGTGAACTCGATCAACCCCTACCGCATCGAGGGACAGAAAACATCCGCGTTTGAGATTTGTGACGTACTCGAAGCGGCGCCGGATTGGTTGTGTCTGCCCGTCGGCAATGCGGGCAATATCACATCCTATTGGGCGGGGTTCAAGCAATACAATGAATCGAAGTCCACAGGTTTGCCACAAGTGTTAGGAGTGCAGGCAACCGGGTCGGCGCCGCTGGTGGTTGGGCATCCGATCGAGACACCGGAAACTGTTGCCACCGCCATTCGCATCGGAAAGCCCGCGCGCGGTGAACAAGCTTTATAGGCCGCGGAAGAATCCGAAGGACGGATTATTGCTGCGACCGATGAACAGATCCTGCATATGCAAAAAATGCTAGCATCGCTCGAAGGGATTTGGGTCGAGCCTGCTTCCGCGGCGGGACTTGCCGGGCTGGCAATTGAAATAGAAAGTGGGAAGTTAAATGTAAAAGGAAAGCGTGTCGTGGCGATTTGCACGGGTCATGGGTTGAAGGATCCCGACATCATCACCAAAGATATGCAGAAGCCGAACCTCGTCCCGCCGAAATTGGAAGCATTGGAAGAAATCCTATTATCACAGTCGTAGCGGCGTGGTCATCACGCCCAGGGCGGCAAGACGCCGCCCCTACAGAATCAACATGCCACTCACCATCAAAGTTCCCGCTACCTCTGCTAACCTGGGACCAGGGTTCGATGCTCTGGGTCTTGCTCTTGACCTGTGGAACGAGTCTACATTTGAGCCAGCGGATGATTTTTCCGTTTCTATTGAAGGGGAAGGGAAAGGCAGACTCTCGCAAGGCAAGAGTAATATGATTTTGCGAGCCGCATGGAAACTGGCAGAGCGCGTGGGGAAAAAGCTTCCTGCGTGTACGGTACACTGCGTCAACCACATCCCCACCGGCTCCGGGCTTGGCTCATCCGCTGCGGCCACGTTAACAGGTCTGCTGGCCGCGAATGTGCTGATGAACTCCAAGCTATCGGAGATCGAGATATTAAGTTTTGCCTCCGAACTTGAGAGACATCCTGATAATGTTGCTCCTGCGATGATGGGCGGATTAGTGGTATCAACGGTCAGTGAAGGAAACGTCATCGCACGCAAGTTACAAATCTCCCCGGTGCATATTACTGTTGTTGTGCCTGATTTCCATTTCTCCACTACAGAGGCGCGCAACTCCTTGCCAAAACAAGTCAAGATCAAGGATGCAGTCCACAATATTAGTCGCGCTGTTTTAGTAACCGAAGCCCTACGTGCTGGCGATTTGACCCTGCTTGGTGAAGCCATGACCGATGTACTGCACCAACCTTATCGCCTGCCCCTGATCCCGGGCGCACAAAAAGCGATGGAAGCAATGAAAGCAGAAGGTGCGGCCGTGGCACTCTCCGGGGCAGGTCCCAGCCTAATTGCGTTCTCGCATACGGAATCAAATGCCGGGTCGGCCGCCAAGCACGCCTTCCAACAGGCCGGATTAACGGCGCGGATTTTTCAGTTGGGAATTTCGCATCGAGGGGCTGAAATTCATGCCACGTAAGGGACGGCAGCTGCCATCCCCTACGTATTTTTCCATTGCCGTGCAAACTTCATAATCTGCGCCCGGATATAAGGTATGTTTGGGTCAGCAACCAACCTGCGTTCGGAAATTAACCTCATCGCTGCTTCCGGCTCGTATCCTTGCGCGATGAGGATACACGATCCCATTGCCACCCCGCGGTGACGTCCTCCCGCGCAATGGACATAAACTTTGCCGCCCGCTTCTACAGTTTCCAGCGCGGCTTTTGCACCTGTCATTAACTTCGATATCGGAATAGGGAAGAAAGGACTATCAAATGTACGCAGCCAGAGGAGTTTGATCGGCTCGGGATGCTCATCTGGATAGGGGCCATGCATCAAGCGCATATTGATGATCAGCTTAATCCCCAGTTCGCGCAGACCATTGTAATCCGCGACCAAAGGAGTGATACCGATAAATAAGTTATCAGTGATATTGGAAAATTCGAACATACTAGAATGCTAACATAATTTCTTGAGAAGATTTTTAGAATAGAAATAAGACACAGGAGTGACTCTCCTCTGTGCTCTTCACGATGAAATATGCTAAACTCGCCACATGGAAATACTTTCTTCCTCGATTGACTCCTCCTCTCCTGACTTTCAACAAAATTCCCAACATCACAAACAGCTCGCCGACGAACTAAAAAAACGCCTTGCTCTGGTGAGACAAGGGGGTGGCGAGAAATATCGCAAGCGACAGGAAGACCAGGGCAAACTATTCGTCCGGGAACGGATCGAACGACTGCTCGACCCGGGCTCGCCATTTCTGGAGTTCTCGGCGCTCGCAGCGTATGATCTATATGAGAACGAAGGTCCGGGCGCTGGGATTGTTACGGGCATTGGACGCGTGTCCAACCGTGAAGTGCTCATCGTTGCCAACGATGCCACCGTCAAAGGCGGTTCTTATTTCCCGCTGACGGTCAAGAAGCATCTGCGCGCCCAGCAGATTGCCGAGGAGAATTACCTGCCCTGCCTGTATCTTGTCGATTCGGGCGGGGCGTTTTTGCCTTTGCAGGATGAAGTCTTTCCGGACGTGAACCATTTCGGTCGCATCTTCTACAACCAGGCGCGCATGTCTGCCAAGAAGATTCCACAGATCGCAGCGGTGATGGGATCGTGCACAGCGGGCGGAGCTTACGTCCCGGCGATGAGCGATGAAGCGATCATTGTCAAAGGCACGGGAACGATCTTCCTCGGCGGACCTCCACTCGTCAAAGCCGCGACAGGCGAGGATGTCACCGCGGAGGAACTCGGCGGCGCGGACGTCCACACGCGTCTCTCGGGCGTAGCGGATCATTTTGCAGAGGATGATGATCACGCAATTGAAATTCTGCGATCCATTGTGGAAACGCTTCCACGACCAGCGACCATAGACGATAGACCATTATGGTCCATGATCAACGGTCCATGGTCACCGCCGGAAGAACCTCTGTATCCTGCCGAAGATATTTACGGCATTCTTCCCAGTACGTTCCGCGCATCGTATGATGTCCATGAAATCATTGCGCGGTTAGTGGATGGCAGCAAGTTCCGCGAGTTCAAAGCGCGTTACGGCACGACTCTCGTCTGCGGGTTCGCGCGCATTCAGGGATACCCGGTCGGTATCATTGCCAACAACGGAGTGCTGTTCAGCGAGTCGGCGCTCAAAGCCACACACTTCATCGAGCTATGCGACCAGCGCGGCATCCCGCTCGTCTTTCTGCAAAACATCACCGGCTTCATGGTAGGACGTGAAGCAGAAATCGGCGGCATCGCCAAGGACGGCGCCAAAATGGTCCATGCGGTGGCGACGACGCGTGTCCCCAAGCTGACCGTGGTTATCGGTGGCTCGTTTGGCGCAGGCAACTACGCGATGAGCGGACGCGCCTACGGCTCGCGCTTCCTCTGGATGTGGCCCAATGCCCGCATCTCTGTGATGGGCGGAGAACAGGCTGCCAATGTGCTGCTCACGATCAAACAGGAACAGCTTGCGAGGGAGGGCAGAGCTGCCATGTCACAGGAAGAAGCGGATGAATTCAAACGTCCCATTTTGGAGAAATATGAAGACGAAGGCAATCCTTATCATTCCACGGCGCGACTATGGGATGATGGCGTAATCGATCCCGTAGATACGCGTCAGGTGCTGGGATTGGCATTGTCGGTTGTATTGAATTCGCCGGTGGAAGATCACAATTTTGGCGTTTTCAGGATGTGAGCGAAAACGAGCCTCAGGCCACACAGTAGAACATCAAGCGTAGAAGAAACGTTTATATAGGTAAATATGACCGTAGGATGGAATTATGACTTTTGAACAATCCTCAGATAGCCCACATCATTTTCTAAGCCAGCTTGCCGGCGGCTGGACCGGGGTATCCAAGATTTGGGGTGAGCCCGATACGCTGACCAGTGAAGGCCCGCTGGTCGGCACTGTCCAGCTCATTCTGGGTGGACGTTTTGCTCTGTTTCTCTACCAATCGGCTGTCGAAGACGAGCCGCAACATGGAATGTTTATGTTTGGCTATAACACAACTCTGAATCAATACGAAACTTCCTGGGTGGATAGCTGGCACAATAACACAGCCATCATGTTTTGCGTTGGTAACCCTACAGAGAATGGATTCTCTGTCCTCGGCAGTTATCCTGACCCGACCGGCGGACCTGATTGGGGCTGGCGCACGGAAGTGGAACTATTGGATCACGATCATTTGCGAATCAGCGCCTTTAACATCAGCCCCGAAGGGGGTGAAGCACAGGCCACAGAGACCCAATTGACAAGGGTAAAGAAATAAAAATCATGTCATTGCGAGGAGCGAAGCGACGAAGCAATCTCCGATTAAGCGGCGAGACCTCCTCGATGAGACTCACCAGAGTAAGAGTAGATTGCTTCCCCTACGGCTCGCAACCCCGGCTGCTTTTGCCAGGGCAATAACAAAATTAATTTAGAGGTAAAACATGAAAATATTAATTCTTGGCGGTACGAAATTTCTTGGTCGTCACCTCGTGGACGCGGCGCTGGCACGCGGGCATGAGGTGACTCTTTTTAACCGTGGCAAAACGGATCCCAATCTGTTCCCAAACCTGGAAACAATTATCGGCGACCGCGCACAGGATATCGAAAAGCTATCTGGTCGCGGGTGGGACGCGGTCGTTGACGTCGCAGGGTATTTGCCGCGTGTCGTCCGGCTCTCTGCTCAAGCCTTGGAAAAGACCGTCAAACGCTACGTCTTCATCTCCTCTATTTCGGTATACGCAGATTTTAAGAGGGCCGGGATGGATGAGTCTTATCCTGTTGGGAAATTGGAGGATGAATCTGTCGAAGAGATTACGGGCGAGAGCTATGGTCCACTCAAGGCGTTGTGCGAAAAAACGGTGCAGGAAATTTACGGCGATCGTGCCTTGATCATTCGCCCGGGTCTGATCGTCGGTCCGCATGATCCGACCGATCGGTTCACCTATTGGCCGATGCGCGTCAAGCGTGGCGACGATATGATTACGCCCAGCAAGCCACAAACGCCTGTCCAGTTCATCGATGTGCGGGATTTATCGGAATTCATTATTAAGTTGATTGAAGATAATGCATCCGGAATTTACAACGCGACCGGACCCGAACCCGAGCTATTCATGGGTGAGTTCCTAGATGCCTGCAAACTGGTAAGCGGGAGTGTTGCCACCTTCCATTGGGCGAGCGAAGAATTTTTGAAGGAACATGAGGTCGCGCCCTGGAGCGATATGCCAGTCTGGATTCCGGACACGGACGACGAGACTGGTTTTTCACGACTAGATATTTCCAAGGCAGTGAAAGCTGGTCTCAAGTTCCGTCCGCTCGAAGAGACGATCCGGGATACGATCGCCTGGGCAGAGACACGCCCGCAAGATCATGAATGGCGCGCTGGCTTGGACCCCACGAAGGAAAAAATATTGCTGACATTGCTCAAACGAAATGATCAATAAGATCCTCATTGCCAACCGCGGCGAGATCGCCATTCGCATCATGCGCGCCTGCCGGGAGCTTGGCATTCAGACTGTCGCGGTGTACTCCGATGCGGATAAAAACGCGCTGCATGTCCAACATGCGGATGAGGCGATTTATATCGGTGCGGCGTCGCCGAAGGAATCTTATTTGAATGCGGATGTCATCGTCCGCGCCGCGCTCGCCTCCAAAGCGGATGCTATTCATCCGGGCTATGGATTTCTCTCGGAGTTCGCTTCGTTCGCCGGGACAGTTGCTGCAGCAGGCTTGATCTTTATTGGTCCTTCCCCGGATTCGATCCGTGCGATGGGCGATAAGGCCGAGTCGAAGATTCGGATGAAGAAGGCGGGTGTACCGACGGTTCCGGGGGCAGAGGGATTGCAGAGCGAAAAAGATTTCGAACGAACTGCAAAGGAAATTGGATATCCCGTTTTGGTCAAAGCCTCGGCAGGTGGTGGCGGCAAAGGAATGCGCATCGTCTGGGATGAGAATGACCTGCCGGAAGAGATTCAAGCGGCGGGACGCGAGGCTTTACATGCCTTTGGCGACGACCGCCTATTGATCGAAAAATATGTCGCCAACGCCCATCATGTGGAGTTTCAAGTTTTCGGAGACCAACACGGAAATCTCGTCCACTTATTTGAGCGGGAATGCTCGGTGCAAAGACGACACCAGAAGATCATCGAGGAAACTCCCTCCCCCTTATTGACTCCCGAGTTACGAGAGGAAATGGGAAAAGCCGCCGTCGCCGCGGCGACGGCTGTCAATTATTACAACGCTGGGACCATTGAATTCATTGTTGATCCGGACACTCTGAAGTTTTATTTTCTAGAAATGAATACACGCTTGCAGGTGGAGCATCCGGTTACTGAGTTGGTCACTGGTCTCGATCTTGTCCACTGGCAAATTCGTATCGCAAACGGAGAGCGATTCCCGTTTGAGCAATCTCAATTTACCCAGCGCGGACACGCGATCGAATGCCGCGTCTACGCCGAAGATCCTGCCAACGGATTTTTACCGAGCACCGGCAAGCTTCTGCAATTCCTCGAGCCGCACGGTCCCGGCATCCGTGTAGATTCGGGATTCACAACAGGCAGTGATGTCACACATTTCTACGATCCTCTGCTGGCGAAGTTGATCATCTACGCCGAAGATCGCCCATCTGCCATTCAGCGGATGCAGGCCGCCCTAAAGGAGTTTGTTGTTCACGGGGTTGTTACGAATATCGATTTCCTCCAATCTGTTTTATCTCACCCCGATTTCGCAGGTGGACAAGTGACTACGCGCTGGGTGGAAACGAACTTTAATTGGAAGCCGCCCGCAGAAGCGTCGCTTGAATCGTTGGTGGCAGCCTCGCTAGCTGATCTTGTCATGCCTAGTTCCAAATCTCAAGTTCTGAATTCGAAGGAAGTGGATCCCTACAGCCCGTGGAAGGTGGCAAATGGGTTTCGGATCGGAGAAAGGACTTAACCCTTGAAAGAGCAATTGCTGCCCAAACAACTCGAGCTGTATCAAGGCATCGATGAAATCCTTTGGAACGATTGGGACCCGATTGGTATTAACCTGTTACCATCTAGCAGGGACGAGTATCAGGACTATATTCCTGTCATCTTCAACCTGGTGATGAAAAATGTGACCAGCCTGGAGCTAGAGCAGTATTTGGATGATGTGGTCAAAAACAGAATGGGATTGCGCTCCAGCAAGAAATCCAATAAACCGGTCGCCGAAAAAATCATCGAATTGAAAAATCAATTGGGGCTGTAATCCGATCCATGAAAGCATTCTATGAATTTGGATCGCAGCTCCTGCTTGTAGACTTAGCGCCAAGTGGTCAAGGGAAAAACTATCGTCTTCTGGTTGGAGAGAAAGCTGTCGATGTAGAAGTTCTACAGGCAAAGGATGGGCAACTCGACCTGTCGATCAATGGAAAACATGTGATTGCCTATGTGTCAGCCGATGGCAGAAAACGCTGGGTGACCGTACATGGTCAAACCTTCCTGCTAACCAAAGCATCGGGAGCACGCAAAAGCAGTAGCCAACATACTGCGGGCGAACTGACCGCGCCAATGCCCGGGCAGGTCCGGGCGGTGAATGTCAGGGAAGGAGAAGCGGTGACAAAGGGACAAACCCTGCTGTTGCTGGAGGCGATGAAAATGGAGATCCGCGTCCAGGCGCCGCGGGATGGTGTGGTGAAGAAACTATTCGTCCAACAGGGACAAACCGTGGAACGCGAACAGACACTCATAGAAATCGGTGACACGTTGTAAGGTTAGAACGTATCCGCGTTTATACCAGCAAACCTTTGAATGGAGTTTTTATGCCGGGAAAATATTTTGATGAGCTCGAAGTGGGAATGAAATTCAAGCACGCGCTGGGACGGACCGTCACCGAGATGGACAACGTCCTTTTTTCGGCGCTGACGATGAACACGCAGCCATTACACGTCAACGAGGATTATGCCTCTAAAACAGAATTCGGTCAGCGGCTGGTAAACGGACTATATACGCTCGGGCTGGTCGTCGGCTTGACGGTGGCGGAACTCACCGAAGGGACGATCATCGCCAACCTGGGATACGACAAAGTCGTGCATCCAAACCCGGTGTTTCATGGGGATACGATCTATGCCGAAAGTGAAATCATTGAGATGCGTGAGTCCAAGTCACGGTCAGAGGTCGGAATTGTCAAAATCAAATGCTGGGGCAGGAAGCCAGACGGTACAATTGTGGTCGAGTTTGAGAGAACGGCGATGTTTTTAAAGCGGTTGAAGGTCGACGGTTAGAAGCTTACAGATCAACTTTGAACGGAGAAAGCATGCACTCCCGACGCGCCTTGCTTTACATGCCCGGCGATGACCGACGCAAAATTGAAAAGGCGACCACCCTTGGCGTGGACTGTATCTGCATGGATATGGAAGATGGGGTCGCGATCACGCGCAAAACGGAAGCAAGGGCGGTCATTGCGCAGGCGATGAAGGAGCTGATCTTCGGCGAGTCTGAGCGGTGTATCCGCATCAACAGCGTTGGCTCAGGCCTGGAAGCCTTTGATCTCGCCGCAGCATTAGCTGCTGATCCGGATTCGATCATTGTGCCGAAGATTGAATCGGCGGAACAGGTAAAGTGGGTGAGCAAGCACATGGAGAAATACGAGCGCTCGAGCAATCAGAATGTAAGAAGTGTCCGTTTGTTGGTGGGCGTGGAAACGGCAAAGGGAATTGTGAATCTCAAAGAAATTGCCGAGGCAGATCGGCGTCTCGAAGCGATCATCTTCGGTGCAGAGGATTATGCCGCCTCCATCGGAGCGCAGCGCACAAAAGAGGCGACCGAGGTACTGTACGCACGACAGGCAGTCGTCGCAGCGTGCGCGGCAAACGATCTGCAGGCGATCGATATGGTCTTCATTGACTTCCACGATGATGCCGGCCTGCGCCTCGAGGCGGAGCAGGGCGCGGGATTCGGCTTCAGCGGGAAACAGATCATTCACCCGAATCAGGTGGCGGCTGTGCAGGAGGCATTCACTCCCTCCAAGGAAGCGATCCAGTATGCGGTCCGCGTCATCGAGACCTTTGAGGCGAGTCAAAAGGAGGGCAAAGGCGCGTATGCTCTCGATGGAAAAATGATTGACATGCCGTTACTGAAGAACGCCCAAAAAGTCCTGGACCGGGCGCGGGCGGCGGGGAAACTCTAAAAATCAAAAAGAAACGTTGCTTTAAGATACTTTGCTGTCATTAAAGAGGAACATTGCTCTCCATCTTCTTCGGCTTTCTCTCGGCCCTCTCCTGGGGTGCAGGCGACTTTGCAGGTGGTCTTGCCAGCCGCAAGGTCGGTGCATACCGCGCCGTCCTATACGCGGATTTTTTTGGTCTATTTCTTATTGTCCTCGTGTTTCTATTTTATCCAGAGGTGATTCCCCCAGTTTCCGCATTGATCTACTCAGTCATAGGCGGCGCACTCGGTTCCGTGGGCTTGCTGATTCTGTATTACAGCCTGACAAAGGGTCAAATGAGTATTGCTGCACCTGTCTCGGCGCTATTTGCAGCGGTGCTTCCCGTCATTGTCGGAGTGCTGACAGAGGGATTGCCGAAGGTGTTACAAGTTCTTGGATTTGGAATTGCCCTGACGGCAGTTTGGTTGATCTCGAGCGGAAATCAAACCGAACGATTTCGGCTCGGCCAATTGGCAGATTTGCGCTTGCCGATCCTGGCAGGTGTTGGGTTTGGCAGCTACTTTATCTTTATTCATATGGCAACACAGCAAACCGCTTCCGTTCTGTGGACGATGATTGTTTCCCGCGTTGCAGGAACAATCCTATTACTGCTGGTTGTAGTCGCACGACGAGAGCCATTCGCCGTACCACAGAGTGCATGGAGAGTTGTTATCTTCAATGCAACGCTGGACGTATTAGGAAATTTTTTCTACATTTTGGCAAGCCGCATTGGGCGGCTTGATGTTGCCGCTATATTGAGTTCGCTTTATCCTGGATCCACAGTGCTATTAGCATGGTTATTGTTAAAGGAACGTATCTCGTACAAACAATGGATTGGTATCGCGGCTGCCTTGACCGCGATTATTCTGTTTACGTTATAAAATTGCAGATTTTTACTCCCTACTATTTTGAATTCTGCTGTTGGCAAGTTCCAGATATTCCCCGCTGATTTCATATCCAACAAAATGCCTGCCTGCTTTCAAGGCGGCAATGGCCGTCTGCCCGGACCCCATAAATGGATCGAGCACGATCTCTTCTGAGAACGTATAGAGCTGGATTAAACGATACGGTAAGTCGACCGGGAACGGCGCGGGATGCCCCACCTTGCGCGCCGACTCGGATGGAATTTCCCAGACCGATTTGGTGAATTCCAGGAACTCGTCTTTGGAAATTGTGCTGACGCGGCCATCCATTTTGTCACGGCGAAAACTTCCCTTCGAAAACACCAGGATGTATTCATGTGTATCGCGCAGCGTTGGATTGGTCGCCGATTGCCAGCTGCCCCAGGCTGTGGAAGTACTGGCGGAAGAAGCCTTATCCCAAATGATCTCCCCGCGCATCAGAAACCCAAGCTCGGTCATCTCCTTGGCGATCAAGCCATTCAGCGGGATGTAAGGCTTGCGTCCCAAATTCGCGACGTTCACACAGGCGCGCCCACCGGGAACAAGAACCCGATAGACTTCTTTCCAGACCCGGCGGAGAAACCCAAGATACTCCTCCAGCGAGAGGTCCTCATCGTAATCTTTCCCCACATTGTAGGGCGGAGATGTGACCATCAGATGAATGGAACAATCGGGCAATTCGTCCATCGCTTCGGAAGAATGATTGAAGATCACGTCCACGTTGGATGGCGGGTACTCTACATATGCCTCAGACTCGGCTTGGGGCTGGTCGGCATAGAGACGCGTGTTATAGAACGGAGAGGAATCGTGCCCCTCCCGACCGGGCGACCCGAAGGATGATGTAGACGTGCTCTTAAGGATTTTACGTTTCGACATGTGAGGATGGGGTGAGGCTTGGTCCAATTTTACCCCACAGCCGATGAACTCTTGCATATTAAATTTCAAGGCGCAATGCAGCCTGTCTTAGCATACATTGCGCCTCTCAAAAAAGGAGCCTACCAAATGGCTAAAGTAGGTTATTAAGCAGGTTCCGCCTCGTACTCCGGTGCTTGCTCTTCCACGGTCATTTCCGGCTCTTCAGCGGGTTTGCGATCCAACATTTGCATAGCGAGGGCAACAACTTTTGTGAAGGTGGTAACGCAATATCACCTTCGGCTGAAGGGATAACACAGGAAATTCTGAGTATCTCACCGCGCTCCGGATCTGCAATGTAGTGAACCTGCATCTCCAAAGCAGCCATAAC
>DATHUN010000766.1:0-4515 GCA_035462205.1 Anaerolineales bacterium | reverse complement strand
CGGCACGCTAATGTACGTCAATGAAGCATTTTGTCACATGATCGGTTACAGCTCCTCAGAGTTAGTGCTGGAAAAAACCTGCTGGGATCTCACTCATCCAGACGACGTGGAAGAAAACAAAAGGTTATTTGTCCGAATGATTCGGGATGGTGTACCCTTCCAGATGGAACGACGCCTGATCCGGAAGGATGGCTCAACCCTCTGGATGAATGTTAGCGTTTCGCCGATTAAGGATGCAGCGGGGTACCCTGTATCGGCTGTGGGCGTGGAAGTCGATATCACAGACCGCAAGCAGGCGGAAGAGGCTTTACGACGATTGAATCTTGAGCTGGAAAGCCGAGTCGAAGAGCGCACGGCTGAGTTGCAGGCGATGAATCAAGTATTGCAGCAAAGCCGCAGACGATTACAAATCCTTTCGCAGCGTCTGGTTCAAGTACAAGAGGATGAGCGGCGCTCCCTGGCACGCGAGCTTCATGACAGTGTCGGGCAAAGCCTGATTGCTTTGAACCTTAACCTGACGATTATTCAAGGGGAATTATCTCGAGGGAACACGGAGCAGCTTGGCACGCGGCTGGCTGATTCGATCCAGCTGGTGACGCAAGTCATCAAGTTGGTGCGGGATGTGATGGCTAACCTGCGCCCCACCATCCTGGACGATTATGGATTGGAATCCGCCTTGCAAACCTATGTGAGTGAGTTTGAATCAAGATATGGCATTCCGGTTCAGTTTGAAAAAAGAATTCCTCCGATCCCGCGGCTGGATAACAGCATCGAGACCACGCTGTTGCGGATTAGCCAGGAAGCACTCACCAACATCGCCCGCCATTCACAGGCAAGCCAAACCATCCTGTCACTGCGATTGGATGAGAAGCACGTCTATTTGACGATCGAGGATAACGGAATCGGCATTTCCTCGGCGGAGGGAGCCAAGCGTTCCCGCAGCCATGGATTGAAGATCATGCAGGAGCGTGCCGAGGCATTGGAGGGAACCCTGCACATAGAATCCGCCTCGGGCAAGGGGACAAAGATCGAAGTTGTCATTCCGCTGCCACCGCGTGAGCCACAGATCAGTTCTCAGGAGCTATCCTCATGATTACGGTTCTTCTGGCAGACGATCACGCTATGGTCCGCGACGGCTTGCGCTATATCCTGGAAGCGGCGGGGGATATCCAGATTATCGGGCTGGCAGCCGATGGCAAAGAGGCGGTCAGGCAAGCGCTCCTCCATTGTCCGAACATCGCGGTCATCGACATCTCCATGCCCGTGATGGACGGTATTGAAGCGACCAAACAAATCGCAGCGGCTTGCCCGCACACGCGTATCATTACTCTTTCCATGTATCACACGGGCGAATATGTAAAACGTGCCCTCAAGGCGGGTGCGTTTGGTTATGTCCTCAAAGATGCGGCCGGCAATGAGCTCATCGAGGCGGTCCGCAGTCTGCATGCAGGGAAGCGATATTTCAGTCCTCAGGTCGCCCAATATTCTTAACGATCAAGCCGGCATAAGCAAGCGTGGATTGCCACCATCCGCGATCACAAAGCGGGATAGCTAATTCGCTGTAAAATTAGCCCAGATGGCTGATAAACGTGTCATTCATCCTGATGCCATCTCCGGCAAAGTCTTTTTTGCATCTACACCCGCCTACGAAAGAGTATCGGCATGAAAGAACTCCGCACCGAAATCGAAATTCAAGCCTCCGCCGAGCGGGTCTGGCAACTACTCACCGATTTTGCCAGTTTTCCACAGTGGAATCCCTTTATCCGCTGGGCAAAAGGGGATGTTAGGGTCGGCGCGCCCCTGGAAGTGCGCTTGCAGCCGTCGGGCGGGAGTGGGATGACGTTCAAGCCTACGGTCCTGAAATCTGACACAAACCATGAGTTCCGTTGGCTCGGCCGGCTGCTCCTCCCGGGCCTATTTGACGGCGAGCATATTTTCACGATCGAGACCCTCGGCACGAACCGGGTGCGTTTTACGCAACGCGAAGTCTTCACCGGATTGCTTGTACCCCTGCTGGCACGGAGTCTTGACTCAAGCACGCGACGCGGCTTCGAGGAAATGAACCAAGCCCTGAAGAGGCGAGCAGAACAAAGCTAGGCAAACCAGCATGCCCACATGGTGAGAGCGCCAACCAGGCTCGACTTTGATTCCCGGCAAATTAGGCCGCGGCGCGTGGTGGGCGTCTGCTCATTTTGATCGGAGATTCCCTCCCAAAGTGTTTGCGCTTAGCCGGTTGGAGCCGGAGCTACGCCGACCTGATCCAGCCGGCGTTTCGCCTCCGCATAGACGTTCGCCGGAAGCGGTCCCTGTTCTGCAGCCGCAATGTTTTCCTGTAGATGCTCAGGGTAGAGTGTACCCACAATGGTGGTATCCACATCCGGATGCGAGAGGGTGAACCGCAGGAGAAAGGCCGTGCGGCTTTCGTCCGGCTGGCGCAGTTCATCCAAACCGGCCGCCTCAAACTTCTTCCAGCGATCTTCATTCCCGAGTCCCACACCCACCTCACCCCGCGCAACGCCACCGCGGATGATCGTCCCAATGCCTGCCTGCGCGGCACGGCTGATCCAATCTTCATGCTCGCGCTCCAGCGCGGAATAAGGGATCTGGAAGGTATCGAACACACCCCAATCGAGATACGTTGGCAGATGCGGCAAGGTGGTAGAGATGCTGATGAAGCGTACTTTTCCCTGCTGCTGCATCTCTTTGAGAGCATCCACCAATTGATTCTGCTCTGTGACGTCCACGGCAGGATTATGCAGCTGCATAATATCGACATAGTCAGTCTTCATGCGCTGAAGGCTTTCCTCTAAGCCGCGAAACAGATTTTCGCGTGTCCAAACATGCGGCGTGTCATCGGTGTTCTCATCCTGGCGAACCACGGTGCAGCCACATTTTGTACCAATGTAAAATTCCTGGCGACGATGAGCGATATATTTACCGATGAATTCTTCACTCCGCCCGTAGTCATTGGCTGTATCGATGAAATTGATGCCTGCATCGAGTACGGCATTCAGGATCGTTTCGGCCTGCTGATCTGTGACCGGACGGCCGTTCCAGATACGAGGTCCGCGAATTTCCATGGCTCCGAAACTAAGCCGGGTGACATCCAGCCCGGTCCGGCCCAGAACTGCAGTGGGTAATGCCTTAGACACAATAGACCTCCTTGATCTATCTAAGATATTGTTTCTCAATATTATATGCACGAATCGTGATTTGTGAGTCACCGGCTGATAGCTTGGATATCAGAGCATTTTCGAATGGACTCTTCTAACCGCCGCGCCACCCTGTTATTCAAGCCAGGTCCAATACACTATAATTTCTTACCGGTCGGTTTTTGGCATGCCAAAGGAGATTTTGTGTGTACGATAAACCGCTGACCATCGAGCAAAATCTGAAAGTGCTTGCAGCTACCCCGTTGCGCATTGCCGAGCTTACGGAAGGTCTGACACCGTCTCAATTACTGATGCCTCCCGAACCCGGGGAATGGTCGGCAAGAGATGTGCTTGCCCATCTACGCGCCTGCTCCGACATGTGGGGCAAGTACATTACGGTGATCCTGCGCGAGGACCGTCCGACCTTCAAGGCAATGAACCCGACGACCTGGATCAAGCATACGAATTATCTCGAACAGGAATTTGAAGCTTCGCTACAGGCATTTACTGCCCAAAGGACCGAGCTGCTGGCGGTGTTGAAATCGTTGCCACCCAATGCCTGGTCGCGCGCAGCGACGGTAACCGGAGCGGGAAAACCTCGCGAACGAACCGTGCACACCTATGCCATGTGGCTGGCAAATCATGAAGCTTCGCATTTCAGGCAGATGGAGCTCATTGCCAAGGCGCTGCGCAGGTAGCAAGGATCACTGCTTTTCACGCAAAGCTGTGTGAGAGACCTACGATTAGATCGCAGCGGAGTGAAATCGATTCTCACGGTTCCGATGTATCATTAGAGAGCTTCCGTGGTAAACCACATTGCCAGAGTAATCGACATATTCGAGGCAGACTGAAGCGCTAAGGAGATCTTAACATGCGACGTTTTTCGACTCTCAGCCTGGTATGTGTGCAGGCACTCGTGATCACGCTGGTCATCAGTGCGTGCGGTGGACGTGTTCCACAGGCTACACCGACAGCCAACCCGGCTTTCATACAAGTCACAGCGGTCGCGGCAGCCTTCACAGGGATCGCCGAAACCATGGCAGCTATTCCGACTGCCACTCCACCCCCGCCAACGGCAACCTTTACCGATACACCCGTCCCAACCAATACTTTACCCCCATTGCCGTCCTCCGAAGCAGCATTCACTCTAACGCCGGGTGGTAATTCCGGTGTGGTAGATCCATGCATCAATAAGGTCCTTCCAGCCTCACTACAGGGTGAGCCTGTCAAAATCCGTGTCGACAATCCAACCAAGGCAACGCTTATGGTCTCTATTTATCTACTGCAAGCCGGACCAGGAAGTGAATGCGGCTATCGCAGCTACACTGTCGCTCCCGGACAACCTCTTATCATCAATGATCTG
>DATHUN010000765.1:0-6754 GCA_035462205.1 Anaerolineales bacterium | reverse complement strand
TACTGGAAGCGGTCCCAATCTGGTTCTTTCTGCGTCCCCATACGTTTATCAGCAGGCAGGTGGAAGATCTGATTTTGCTTCCGGTGTATGTCCTTGCACTGTTCTATGCCTCTATCCGTGCGATGAGATTGATTTTCGATTACATCATTCCTGAAGCACCGGGCGTAATCATGGATATGCTGTCGAATGCCAGCGAAACTGTTGCGCGCAAGGCATTCCGACAATATCAGCACATTCTAAAGAGCCATCCACAGCCTGTCTATTATGGGCGTGTGACACGCAAGCAAGATGATAAAGGTAATCGTTGGGTGAGCCTGCAATATCATTTCTTTTATGCGTTCAATGATTGGCGCCTTGCTGCCAATGGGATCAACCACCACGAAGGTGATTGGGAAATGGTCGCGGTGTATTTGAAGAATGACCAACCGTACGCGGTGCTGTTCTCGCAGCATGGGTCGGGTGCACTGGAATTATGGGAGAACGTGTATCGCGCCAAAGACAAAGATGGAAATCACACTACCCACCCAATCATTTATACGGCACTGGGATCGCACGCCAATTACAGCAAACCGGAAGTCATTCGTTCCTATAGTCTCTATCACAAGGGATTGATGCAACGCCTCATTTACTGGATCGATGGCCTGCTCCATTTTCTGTTCCTGCTCTTTAACCCGAGTGAGCAAGCGCGACAGATTGCAATACATCAATTGACCATGCATCCTGCTACAGCCTTGACCGAAGAATCCTTTGCCAAGCTGCGCGACGAACGCGATCATTACATCGTCAGCCTGCCGATGGAGATCGCTACCGGCGACGGCTTCCGTATTGGATGCGCAGGGGATCCGAAATATGAGCCGGTGGGAATCTCGAGTAGCTATCTGAAACGCACCTTGTCGGATCGTGAAGTCACGCGTCCGGCCTCAAGCGAATGGAAGCAGATCCTCTTGGATCCTGAGCCAGGGTGGGTGAGATATCAAGGTCTATGGGGTGTGAAAAGCCCACTTCAAGAAGAGTCCGGTCCGCCTGGACCCAAATGGGAGCGGCCCGATGAGCGGTTCGAGATCCATCCACGCAGACGCTGGGATCAAGTTTTAGAGTGGTTGATGGAGTTGGAAAACAGGCGATAAACTGTGGATTGTAAAAATTGGTCAAAAGCCTATGATGGGTTGTCTTTTGCCCACCTTGCGTATACTGCTTGAGATAACAACCTTCCTTTGCTTTGTTCGCGCGTGACTAATTCTCCGCTTTCGATCGTTCCCCCCAAGCCTTTCATCATCTCGTCCATGGCCTGTGCCACATGGATCGCCGATGCGCGCACGGCGTAAACTGTTGTCACCACAAACAACGGATTCGCACTTAAACACTCACGACAAGTCTCCAACAGATCTGGTAGCGACTTGTAGACTTCCCACACTTCGCCTTTCGGACCGCGTCCAAACTTGGGTGGGTCGAGGATGATGCCATCGTACTTGACACCGCGCCGCGCTTCGCGTTGAACGAACTTGACCGCATCGTCCACAATCCAGCGAATGGGAGCATCTGTTAGCTTGGATAATACTTGATTTTCACGCGCCCAATTCACGGATTTCTTTGAGGCATCCACGTGAGTCACTTTTGCTCCAGCCATCGCGGCAGCCAGAGAGGCGAGTCCTGTGTAGCCAAATAGATTCAAAACATTGATTTCTCGTTTCGAGCGAGCGATCAACTCACTGAACCAATCCCAATGCGCAGCGACTTCCGGGAACACTCCAAGATGACGGCCGGGCGTTGTCATGACTTTAAATATGATCTCGCGCTCCCGAAGGGCATCGGGACTATAGTGAGCAGAGGCGGAGGCATAGTCGAAGCGCCCGCCAAGTGAATATTTCATCGTCCAGTGTTCATCCACCTTCTTTCTAAAATCCCAATGTCCGCCGCTTTCTTCGCCTGTGGACACAAATACTGCATGTGCATTCTTCCATTCCTGATCCAATACACGTTTCCACATGGCTTGTGACTCGGGCCGCACAAACATATATTTTCCGAATCGTTCGAGCTTGAGTCCATCACCGCTATCGATTAATGCGTAATCCACCCAGCCTGAAGATTCAAGAAATGTGAAGGGAAGGGGATTTGTCATAGAGGTAGGACATAAGATGGAGCAGAGTAATCGGACAAATCCACTTGCTTTTTATTTTGAAAGTTGTATAATGTGGGAGAAAGTGGTAAAAAGTGGTAAGGACGCCGGTTGCGCCGGCGTTCAGCTGTTAAAAAGGAATTATAGCACAAATGTTCTTGGGTCAGTTTCAGCATAATCTCGATGACAAAGGCCGCCTGATGATTCCGGCGCGTTATCGCGACTTGCTGGCGGCTGGTGCGTTCATCACGCAGGGTTTCGATCGCTGTCTGATGGTAATGACCGATGCATACTTTCAAGATGTGTATGCTCGCATCAACAGCATGAACATGGCTGACCCTGCGGCACGTATGTTGCGCAGACTGATCCTCTCCAACGCTTACTCTGTCGACGTGGACAGAGTTGGGCGTATCCTTGTACCGCAAAACCTGCGTGAGTTCCTGGGCATCAACAGCGGTGAACTGGTTGTTGCAGGACAAGGCGAGTACTTTGAAGTGTGGACTCCTGAAGAATGGCAAGCGCAGATGGAGAAGCTGCAGGATGTAGAAGCGAACGAACAGCGCTTTGCCACGCTCGACTTTTCGAATCATGCGATGTAAGGGCAAGGTCTCCTTGCCCTGGGCGAGATAAACTCGCTGCTACGGTTATGAATACACCGCATCAATCTGTACTTTACAAAGAGATTATACACGCGTTGCAACCCAGAAGCGGTGGACGGTACGTTGACGGAACATTGGGCGCGGGTGGCCATGCCCGCGGAATCATGGAGGCGTCTGCGCCAGATGGTCAACTGCTTGGTTTGGATGTGGATCCACAGGCACTCGCGATCGCTCGCAGGATCTTGGCTCCCTACGAGAATCGACTCCATCTGGCGCAAGCCTCCTATGTCTCCCTGACCGAACAGCTGGCAGAGCTTGGCTGGGATGAAGTGGATGGCATCGTGCTCGATCTGGGCGCCTCGTCCATGCAGTTCGATACGCCCGAGCGCGGTTTTTCTTTCCTGCAGGACGCGCCGCTCGACATGCGCTTTGGTCCGCATTTTACGCAGACCGCCGCCGACTTGGTAAACGAGTTATCAGAACGGGAACTGGCTGACTTGATTTACAAATTCGGCGAAGATCGCGAAGCTCGCAAGATTGCACGAGCCATCGTCAAAGCCCGACCGATTCACACGACCCGTGAATTGGTCGCCGCCATCGAGAGCGTATCACCCCGCCGCGGCGATCGCGTTCATCCGGCGACGCGGACCTTCCAGGCACTGCGAATCGCGGTGAACGAGGAACTGGCTTCGATCGAAGCAGTCCTTCCGCAGGCAGTAGCCGCCCTTCGGTCCGGCGGCAGGCTCGCTGTGATCGCCTTCCATTCGCTGGAAGATCGCATCGTCAAGGATTTTTTTCGTGAGCAAAGCAGGGATCTGGTCAATCCACCGTACGAACAGATTTATGCCGTGGAACGCAAGGCAACGTTGAAAGAGGTAAACCGAAAGCCATTGTTGCCCTCGGAGAACGAAATTCAAAGCAATCCGAGAGCGCGCAGTGCGAAACTTCGTATTGCAGAGAAAATTTAACGTACGGACGGGCAGCTGCCCGCCCGTACAAAATCGACCATCGCCCAAATGTAAAGGTCGTTATGCAAGGACAGGCTACTCAAATTATCCATGCTTATAGACAGGCTCCCTGGCGTGTTCAGCGCCAATGGGTGGCTGCTTTTTTGCTTCTTGTGATCGGCGCAGCCATGGTGGCAGCGCTTTATCTCGATGTGACTGCGCGGACTGCTATCGCCGGACGTGAAATCCAGGAGATGCGCTTCGAGATTACCACGATCCAGCGCTCCAATGCAGACCTGGAGACGCGGCTCGCCAAACTTACATCCACCTCCGAAATGCAGCGGCGTGCCGTTGCCCTGGGATATCGCCCCGTCCAGCCCGGTGAGCTAGATTATGTTGCTGTGCCCGGCTTTGCTCCACCTGAGCCGGCGCTTCTCAAGGCAGCTGAAGATGTCACTATGCCGCAGCAGGCTCTTCCATCTGAATATTCGCAATCGCTAATCGAATGGTTCGATGAGCAGATCAAAACCGGAGGCGCGCGGTAGAGCATGCGACAGCAATATGCCATCCGCTCTCTGATTCTGGTGGGATGCTTTGCCCTGGTGGGGCTGGCGATACTCGCTCAGATGATTCGCATTCAGAGCAGCACCGAAGCGCAGTTATTCCTTGCTCAGGGAACTCGCTATTCGGGCGAGTTCCAGATGATGTATCCTGAACGGGGTGAAATCTACGACCGCAATGGACATTTATTGGCGGGCAATCGTACGGTCTACGAAGTAGGTGTCAGTCTCAAAGATGTGCAGGATCCGCAGGCATTGGCATATACGCTCGGCACCTACCTCGGATTGCGCTACGAGGATGTGCTCAACCAGCTCACCAACGCGCCCGACACCTGGGAGTATGTGGTCGTGCAGGACTACGTCGGCGCCGAGACTGTCACATCATTGCAGGAGCTCATTAAACAAATGAACGACGCCAGTGACTATCGTCTCGATGGGCTGGCGTTCAAGGCTCACTTCCAGCGCAGTTATCCCGAGAATGATCTGGCTTCCAATCTGCTTGGCTTTGTCACCCGCGACGGACGCGGTTACTTTGGCATCGAAGAAAAATATAATGACCTGTTAGCAGGTAATCCCGTGCAAGTCTGGGTGCCCAGCGATCCCAACAAAGCCACCGAAATCCCGCGCGTGCCAAACGGTACCACCCTGGTACTGACGATCGATCGCGATCTCCAAGCCAAAGTCGAGTCCATTCTCGATCAATCGCTGAAGCAATATGGCGCGGACAATGGCACCATCATCGTCATGAACCCGCGTGATGGTGAGATCATGGCAATGGCATCCACGCCACGCATGGATTTGAATAATTACAGCAATTATTTCTCCCTTTATGACGATGGCAGTCAATACAACCGCTCGATCGGCATGGCATATGAACCGGGATCAGTCCTGAAAGTGCTGACCATGGCGGCCGCCATCGATACCCATACCGTTGCCCCGAATACCACGTTCATGGACACCGGCGCGATTGAAGTTGGTGGCATTACCATCCGCAACTGGAACCGCGACGCCTGGGGCCAGCAGGATATGATCGGCTGCTTGCAGCACTCCCTGAATGTATGTTTGGCGTGGGTTTCCACACAAATGGGAATCAATAACTTTTACGGATACATGGAGAAATTCGGGCTGGGCCATCCAACCGGTATTGACCTGGCAGGCGAGGCGGCCGGTCGGCTCAAGGTCCCGGGTGATACAGATTGGTATCCCGTCGATTTGGGCACGAACGCCTTTGGGCAAGGCATCACTGTCACGCCCATGCAGATGCTGATGTCAGTCTCCTCGATAGCAAATGGCGGACGCATGGTCACGCCGCACGTCTTGTACTCGATGCTGCGCGACGGACATCAATACAATGTTCCCTCGCAATATGCAGGCTCGCCAATCAGCCCGGACACTGCAAAAACGCTGAGTGATATGCTCGCCGTCTCGCTCGAGCAGGAATCATCGCAGGCACTCGTGCCCGGGTACCGCCTGGCGGGCAAAACGGGCACAGCGCAAATCCCTACCCCCTATGGTTACGACGCCACGCATACGAACGTGTCGTTCATCGGCTGGGGGCCCGTGGATGACCCGCAGTTCATGGTGTACGTCTGGATGAATCGCCCAAGTGCCTCGATCTGGAGTTCGGAAACTGCTTCGCCGGTTTTCGCACAGGTTGCTGAGCAGACTGTGATCGCGTTAAATATCCCACCCGATGTAGTCCGCAGTCAAATTGTGAACAAATAAGATGTTAACCCTTGCTGACGCCCTGGAAGCGTTGACGAATTATCGTCCCATCGCCACAACGGTCATTACCGAGGCGGTGATCGATTCGCGTCAGGTCATTCCGGGCTCGCTGTTTGTCGCCATACCCGGCGAGAAAGCGGACGGACACGATTACATTGGCGAAGCATTTCGGCGCGGGGCCTCTTGTGCTTTAATCCAGCGGGATGTAGACGCCTCTTTTCGGACCCTTGACCTGCGTGGCGTTACATCGCTTGCGTCTTTCACCCGTGAGGATCTTGTCCCGTCTCTGTGCCTGCGTGTGGAGAACACAGTTGCCGCGCTTCAGCAGATCGCCCGTTTTTGGCGGCGCAAATTGAATATCCGCGTGGTAGGCATTACCGGCAGCGTGGGCAAATCGACCACCAAGGAAATGGTCACCGAGGTGTTGAGCACACGCTATCGCACGCTCAAGAGTCCCGGCAACCTCAACAATGAAATTGGGCTGCCCCTCACCATCTTGCGATTGAGTGCCGGGCATCAACGCGCCGTGCTGGAAATGGGATTCTATGTTCCCGGCGAGATTTCGTTCCTGTGTGATATCGCTCTACCGCAGGTCGGTGTGGTAACCAACATTGGCACGGTCCATGCGGAGCGCGCCGGTTCTCAGGAAGCGATTGCACAGGGCAAATCGGAACTGGTTCAGGCATTGCCTGCGGCACCGGAAGGTGTCGCGATTCTCAACTTTGATGATCCCTGGGTTCGCAAAATGGAGGAGAAGACCAAGGCACGCGTCTTCTTCTACGGTCTTTCGCCCGAAGCAACGCTCTG
>DATHUN010000764.1:0-1860 GCA_035462205.1 Anaerolineales bacterium | reverse complement strand
GTGTATCTACCACGTAATGGTCGGGTTCCACTTGTCCCGAGACAAGCGCTTCGCCCAGACCGAAGGTCGCGTCGATGACGGTTTCACTGCGCAATCCAGTTAATGGATTGGCAGTAAACATCACCCCGGAGACCTCGCTGGAAATCATCTCCTGTACAACGACTGCCAATGCCACTTGATCTTGCGGGATGTGATTGCGCAATCGGTAGCCTATCGCACGCGCCGTCCATAGACTTGACCAGCATTGAATCACCGCTTTGAGAACCTGCTCTTCACCAATAATGTTGAGGTAGGTATCCTGTTGTCCCGCAAAGGATAGATCGGGTAAATCCTCTGCCGTCGCGGAGGAGCGCACCGCGACGGGCACATTGTTAAACTCTGCATATGCACTTCGAATCGCAGATTCGATTTCGGGCGGCATGACCCCAACAGAGAACGCGGCGCGAATCTGCGCCGAGATTTTTTCCAGGGCAGTGGCATCCTCCGCCGAGACATTCTCCACCGACGGGCCGATCATCGGCAGCCAGCGATTGGTTTCGACAAAGGCGCGGTATGCCTGTGTGGAAACAATGAACCCGCGCGGGACCTGGAACCCGGCGCGGGTGAGACGTGCAAGATTCGCCCCTTTTCCACCTGCGACTTCGAGAGTGATATCTGGCGAGTTGAAAGGCAGAATATACATGAAGATATTATGACACAAAACATTCGAAATAAATCAAAAATTTGTATTATACGGGCGGCCGGGTCGCCCGTACAATCAATCACCACATGCAAATTCAAGATCCGTTTCCGCGGGAGAGGGCGTATTGTTAACAAGGAGGTTCGGGTCGGGCCAGGTCCCTTGCTGGAAGCGATCGATATAATCGCGCAAGATGCTGAAGTCGGCACCGATTGTGGATGTGGTGGTCTTGAGCTGCGGATCGAACGTTTTCGTGCTTCTGAACAGTTCCATGGGGAAGCTGGCAAAGACCACATCTGTGCCATGCATTTGCGTGGCAAGACAGCCAAGCTGGTTGATCTGCTCGGGGCTCAAGTCGGTTTGCACATAGCGCTGGAAATCCCTGATCAAGTGTGGGATGGCAGGCACGATCGCCGGGCTGAGCAATTTCTTGCGCAGGGCGCACATTACGATGTTCTGATTCTCGGCGCGCCCAAACGTCGTGTATTGGCGGATTCGCGCGATCCAGAGGGCGGTCTCGCCGTCGACGTGGTGTTGGCCGGGCGGGATGGCAAATCCCTTGGGATTATCCGGCGAGCGGACGCTGATCTCATAAGGCAGGTACAGGTCAATGCCGCCGACCGCATCCACGATGGCCTCAAAGGTGAGCATGTTGACCGCCAGGTAATGATCGGGACGCGCCCCGAAGTTAAGATTGAGCGTACGCGCCAGCAGACCCGGTCCCTCACCAGGACCATCATAATAACCAAGGCCCTTGTTGCCATATAGATAGGCTTGATTCAGCTTGCCATGGGTGATGTTGTAGTGATTTGCAATGTTGGGAATCTCCACCCAAAGATCGCGCGGCACTTCGAGGATCGCCACGCGGCGGTGAACAAAGTCGACGCGCACGAGGCGGATGACATCCGCCAGTCCATAGAGATAGTGCTGTCCGCGCGCATCCGAGCCAACGGCGAGAATATTCATCACGGTTGGTCCGCCGCATAAAGGTGTAGGCGTGGATGTAGAGGTTGGCAGAATATCGGTCGCCGTGCTATTGATCGCGGTGACGCCAATCGGAACTGTCGTCAGCGTGGGATTTGGCTGGGTAGAGGTCGGCAACTCCAATGCCGGTCCAAGCGGCTGGCGGTACAGTCGGAAAAGCAAAATCCCGGAGATCATGAAGAAAAGCAGAAGAATGC
>DATHUN010000763.1:0-3331 GCA_035462205.1 Anaerolineales bacterium | reverse complement strand
GTCGATGCCATTCATCGTGGGTAGGGAAACATCCACCAGGATAAGATCAACCTTGCGCTCGCGTAGTATTTTTAGCACCTCTTCCCCGATTGAATGACACCCACAATTTCAAGATCTCTCTGTCCCTTCAGGAGACGTTGGATTGCATTTGCGAGACCCAGATGGTCTTCGATGATTAAGATCGAAGACCTTAGGGAATCGCCAGTGCGTCAGGTACCTGAATGATCACCTGGGTACCCTTGTCAGGTTGCGACTGAACACGCAGATCACAGCCCATGAGACGCACTCGACGCTGAATATGAGCTAAACCGCCCAAACCATTTTTCGGGTCAAGGGAATCGGGAGGGAAGCCAACACCCCTATCGCTGATAGTGATTTGAATATGACCGTTGGCCTTATCCATCTTGACTGCAGCATGCAAAGTCTGAGCGTGTTTTACAACATTGAACAACGCCTCACGCACGGCTTGAAATAATAGGACGCGCAGCGTATCTTCGAAGCGAGTGGAAACACCATTTGTTTGAATACTTACGTCCAGGCCATAATTTTCCTGCATTTGCGTTGCCAGCCAGGTGAGCGCGTCGCTTAAACCCTCACCGTGCAGGACGGCCGGGCTCAGGTCAATGCTCAGATTGCGGGTGATCGAAATGGACTCGTCCAGCAAACTTCTGATCTGGCTAAGCTCGGTGTGAGCAGACTCCAGGTCACCCTGGCGATAGGCCTCATCGAGGCTTGTTGTTTGAAATTTTGCAGCAAACAAGCGCTGCTGAAGATCATCATGCAGGAGCCGGGAGATACGGTCCCGCTCTGCTTGTTCGGCTCTCGTCATATCATAGGCCAGCGCGTGGGCCTCTTGTTCTGCCCTGACACGTTCGCTGATATCGATAAATGACATCAGCAACGCCTCGGTCTGGTCAATCGTGATCAACTGGATCGAAGCCACCAGGGTAGTGATCTCGCCGGAGGCGCGCTCCACCTGCAATTCGATGTTGTTGAGGATATTTTCTTTTTTGAGTCTTTCCACGATCTGCAGCCGGTCCTCATCGGCAAGAGGCAGACCGAACTCAGAAGAAGTCCGGCCCATCAGCTCATCTCTCCGCAGTCCAGCGAACTCGACATAGGCATCGTTGACATCTATAAATCTCCCGTCGCTTGACTGGGTTAGCGAAGTCGGGCTGGGATTGGAGTAGAACAGCCTGAAGAACAGATCGCGCGCCTGGCTGATCTTGTGGTTCGCTTCTCTCAATTCGCGGGTCCGTTCCTCCACGCGCTGCTCCAAGGTTTCCTTGCTTTGCAGCAGTTTTGCCTCACTCTCCTTGAGCGCCGTGATATTGACGAAGGTGATGACTACGCCGTCGATATGCTCCTGGGCGGTGCGATAAGGACGAAAACGAAGCAGGTACCAGCCGTCCTTCTCTTTTTGGACCTCCCGTTCCACCGGCGTCAGTTGCCGCAAAACGTGTTCGGCATCCTCCATAAAACTGTTGTACTTTAAATTATGGGTCAGATGACCGATGGGACGTCCTCGGTCCGCCGGCAGGATATTAACGATGTCGTTGACCCCGGCGGTAAAGCGCTGGATGCGCAGCTCGCGGTCGAGGAAAAGGGTTCCAATTTCCGTGGCGCCCATGATGTTTTCAAGTTCCTGGTGGGCGTCGGCAAGCTCATCCAGCTTCAGTTTCATCTCGTTGTTCACGGTGTGAAGTTCTTCGTTGATGGACTGCATTTCCTCCTTGCTGGTCTCCAGCTCTTCGCTCGCAGAGCGGTACTCCTCATTAATGGATTGCAGCTCCTCGTTTGAAGCTCTCATCTCCTCGTTCGAACTCTCAAATTCCTCGATCGTGACCTGTAGTTGATCGCGCAGGCGCTGGTTCTCCGATTGCAGTTGGGCAACCAGCCGATTTTGTTCGACGTCCCCAGGGAGCGGCCTGGCATCGGGCGCCGTCATATCGATGGCTTCTTCCATTTCATTTTCGAGGAACAGGACCAGGGCTTCTTTTTCTCTCGAGGCACGCGGATCACTGGCATCCCTGATCGGGCGGACGGCAAGCACCACCCGGTGGGGATGGCCATTGAATTGGACGAAGACCGGGTCACTGACAATGGCGCGGTCTTTATCGAAGGCACGGAAGATCGCAGTCCGGAGTTCCAGCTGCAGCTCGGGCCGTACCAGTTGCAGCACATCGCCGGTGAGGGGTCCCTTCGGCTGGAGCAGGTATCTGCCGGCGGTCTCGGAAACATGGAGTACCATGTGATTTTCGTTTATGATGACACTCGGAGGCCCATGATGTTCGAGCGCCTTTTCGTGCCGTTCCTGAAACGTTGGAAGCCCGTCAGCCGGTCGCACCCGGTGTGTGTGGATCAGGCTTGCAGCTCCGGCGGGTTGCCCCGATCGGGAAAGGGTCAGCGGCATCGCCGGGAGATGGACGCGCTCAGCATGCCAGGGCCTGGCCTGATACAGGCGATTTGTTTTATCCACCACCCGGAACAGCTCGGGCAAATGCTCCAAACTTTCAGAACTGCCCAGAAACACATAGCCGTCCGGGTTAAGCGCATAGTGAAAGACGTCGAATAGCTTATCCTGCACATCGCGTTGCAAATAGATCAGTAAGTTGCGGCAGACGATCAGATCCTGATGCGAGAAAGGCGGGTCACGCAGGATATTGTGATTTGTGAAGAGGACGCGATCACGGATCTCCCTTTTGATTCGGTAATGATCGCCTTCGCGGGTGAAAAAACGCTCCAGCTTTTCGGGTGAGACATCGGCTTCGATGGCCGAGGGGTACGCGCCTTCCCGGGCGTGGGCGACCGATCTCTCGTCCAGGTCAGATGCAAAGATCTGAAAATGAGGGGCAATATTCTGCCTGGCCGCCTCTTCGGCCAGCAGGATGGCGAGCCCGTACGCTTCCTCGCCAGTGGCGCAGCCGACGGACCAGGCGCGTATCTCACTGCCTCGCCGCATTTCGAAGAGCGCCGGAATGACCTCCTGTTCAAGCGCCCGCCACGATTCGCTGTCACGGAAGAAATTGGTAACGCCGATCAGAATGTCGTTGAACATGGAATGCGCTTCATTGGCGTCCTGGCGCAGGAATCGTAGATAGGCGGCAAGCGTCATCATGCCGTTCAACTGCATGCGACGTTCCACACGCCGCAGGATGGTGGAGCGCTTGTAATTGTTGAAATCCTGTCCGGTGCGAGCGTGGACCTGTGCCAATATATGCTGGAACGTATCGGCTTCCTCGTCCGTGAGCTGGCCCGGATCATGCGGAAGCTGCGGGCGATGCTGAACGTATTCGACCAGTTTCTCCGCGAGCTGCGCGGCAGGCAAGAT
>DATHUN010000762.1:0-2233 GCA_035462205.1 Anaerolineales bacterium | reverse complement strand
TAAATAGAGCGGATCGGATTGATATTTCAACACCCGCTGCCAATCATTTTTGACAAAGTCGCGCAGGATTAATCGTTCCGTTTCAATCTTCATAATATCTGTTGCTCACGAATATTTCGTCCATATCCTTTTGCCACCAATATCCTCCCATCTTCAAACGCAGTCTGACCACGCAGAATCACTTTTCTGACTCTGCCCTTGACCTTCCAGCCTTCAAACGGCGTCCAACCGCAGCGGGTGAATTGATTCTCCGCTTTGATTTCATATTCAGCGTTTTCATCCACTTCGACCCACGTTTCAGGTTGCTCGGGGAGGTGGAAAATCCTACGCGGGTTGTTTACCGATCTCTGAATAATATCGTCTATCGTTAGTCGTCCATCATCCACGGCTGTGAGTAATAGTGGCAAAAGTGTTTCCAATCCAGGAAAGCCCGGGGGCGGATTATCCGAGTCTTTTTCCTCAACCGTGTGCGGTGCGTGGTCCGTGGCGAAACAATCAATGACATCCATATTGCTCCATAACGCCTGCACATCATCTTTCGTCGCGAGGCGGGGACGAACTTCACCGCGACCGGGGTGTTCGTTGCTGATCATAGGAATATCGTCCTTAGACAGGAATAAATGATGTGGACAAACTTCACAAGTTACTTTTAATCCGCGTTCCTTGGCGGCTTTGATGAGCAGGACTTCTTCTTTCAATGAAATATGTGCAATGTGAACCGGTCGATCATAAATGGCGGCAAACAAGATCCCAGCAGCCATGGTTCGCGACTCGGAGTGAAGAACGATAGGATGCTCTTTAGGAAACTTCGCAAAATGCGGCATCCAGAGGGTCATGTCATCCAGGCGTAGTTCGCCAAAGGTGGAGTCGAGATACATTTTCAAGCCTGCGGCTCTGGTAGCAAGCGCGGGAACGATCTCCGCGTTATCCGGTCCCGCCCCGACGAATTGGGCATAGTCACAGCGCACCTTCCCTTTGGCAGCCTCAAGCGCGAGATCGAGAGTGGCGTCGTCGAAGATAGGCGGCTTGGTGTTCGGCATCGCCAGGATCATCGTCACGCCGCCGGCGAGGGCAGCCTGGGTGGCGGAATCCCAGTCTTCCTTGTGGATTTGTCCGGGTTCGCGGACGTGGACGTGCGGGTCTATTAAGCCAGGGAGTTGGATCATAAGGTGGTTCCAGTACACTTCGATTACGTGCCAACGAACATGGCACGCCGCTCAGCGCGAGTACATGGACATAAAAAAGAGAGCCGCTAAAGGCGACTCTCAAATTTCAAAAACAGAAACAATTGTTGCGAGGTTGTGTTGTGAGAACAATCTCTTGCGATGGGGGTGCCGGTACATTGGGCGGAATTTTACGCCGATTTGGAGATGTGTCAAGAGGGCAATACATCGGCATTGCGCAGGTTTTATAACAGAACCGGACATCGGCCGGGAGGAATCGGGGTCAGCCACTTCAAGTGTATAAATCTCATGATATTCGTCACTAAGAGGCGCTAACTACGGATGTTATAATCCCGCGCAATATTTGGCTACGCTAGGAGCGACAAGATGGCATACACAAACGTGAAAGTCCCTGAAGGCGGGGCAAAGATTTCGATTAAAGACGGGAAACTCCAGGTTCCTGAGAATCCGATCATTCCATTCGTCGAAGGCGACGGCACAGGACGCGACATCTGGCGCGCCTCCGTGCGTGTCTTTGATGCGGCTGTGGAAAAGGCATATGGCGGCAAACGTAAGATCCATTGGATGGAAGTCTATGCGGGAGAAAAGCCGTTTAAACTCTGGCAGACCTGGCTTCCCGATGAGACCACCGAAGCATTCAAGGAATTTTTAGTTGGAATTAAAGGGCCGCTCACGACGCCAATTGGAGGCGGCATCCGTTCCCTGAATGTTGCCCTGCGAAAATTGCTGGACCTCTATGTCTGCCAACGCCCGGTTCGTTGGTACAAGGGCGTGCCATCACCGGTCAAGCACCCCGAATATGTAGATATGGTCATCTTCCGTGAAAACACAGAGGATATTTACACCGGTATCGAGTTCCAGTATGGAACAGAAGAAAATGAGAAGTTCAAACAGTTATTCAAGGAAGCCTTCCCCAAGGAATATGCCAAGATGCGCTTCCCTGAGACAGCCGGCATTGGCCTCAAGCCTGTTTCTGTGGAAGGGACCGAGCGACTCATCCGTGCTGCTATCCAATGGTCACTGGATAACAAGCGCAGAAGTGTAAATTT
>DATHUN010000761.1:0-3786 GCA_035462205.1 Anaerolineales bacterium | reverse complement strand
TTGCTTCAACCATGTTGCCAGTGGACGATCCTGCCATTGGTATTGCGGCATCTGCTTGCGGATGTATCCTGTCCGTTTGCGCAGGGCATAGGCAACACGGAACAACAGCCAGCGCGAGCCTTGCGACCAGAAGAGCGATTGAAGATTCCGAAAATTATTCAGCATGCTGTACTGTAAATGGCATCAAAGATTCTGTTCGGATGGCTGTGGGGCACCCGGCAAGCGTGTGGCGTGGATGGACAACAGAATCCATATCGTGGGCAGTCCAATCAAGATCAACAGCTGAGCCACCTGATCATCCTGCGACGACAGGTAAGCCAGCATACCGGCGATACCCGTCAGGACCATGTTCAACAGGCTGATCGTTGTGTGTTTGTAGCCGCTAAGGACCAAACGCTGGAACAAGTGCGAGCGGTGACCAGAGAATACGTTCTCGCCTTTGACCACACGACCCACGAACGTAACGAAGGAATCCATGATGACAACCCACATCAGGAGGGTACCCAGCAACAAGGCGTCACCCCCTTGGGTAGCGGAGACCAGAGAGAGAACTGCAAAACTATATCCAAGGAACGTACTGCCCACATCGCCCATAAACACTTTAGCAGGCGTCCAATTGTGAGTAAGGAAGCCGATGCTGCTGGCAGCAATCGCCAGCGCCAGCCAGAACACGAACCATTTCTGCGTATCGGCAGCAAGCCACATCCAGCCGAGTGCCGCGCTGAAGGCGACACCGCCGGCATTTCCATCGATTCCGTCCATGAAATTATAGGCGTTGGTCAGACCGACGATCCACAAAAAGGTGATGATGACCCCAATGATGCCGAGTTGAAGGTCTCCAAACAATGGAACCGACACGACTTTGAAATACCCCATGCCCGCAATCGAGACGATGGCGATGATACTTTGAACAATGAGACGGAAAACCGCAGGCACTTTATGGACATCATCGCGCCAGCCCATCCAGGCGATGATGGAGGCAGAAACGATGTAAATCAGACTGCGCTTCCAATCGATCGCATTGGCGACCCAGGCACTCGTGGCAAGAACAATGAGAACAATAATGATGCCGGCACCCAGCGGAACTGGCTTGAGATGCGAGCTACGCTCATTCGGTGTATCCAGGATTTGATATTTCCAGGCAATCCGACGGAAATAGGAAATTCCAAAATAAGACAGGATGGCAAGCAAAATGAATACGGTGATGAAGATCACGGAATGATTCTAAACGAGAACTTACGGGGAACTGCCATCAAAATATCGGCTCAGGTTTTCCAAGCACAGGAATCGGCTTCCATAGATAAATATCGAACACGGATTGGGCAGAAGCAAACAGTTCGCGCGCGTTCCAATATAACCGTAAACGTTTGAGGTAATAGTAGTTGTCGGCACCCACGCCCACTGCGTCGATACCCAAGGCTTTGCATAGAAAGAGAGCACGTGGGAGGTGAAATCCCTGCGTGACCAGGATCGCAGAATTCACGCCAAAGACTTCTTTGGCGCGGTAGCAGGTATCGTATGTACGACGGCCGGCATAGTCCAGCACAATATCAGCATCCGGCACGCCCAGAGTCAGCGCGTATCGGCGCATCGATTTGGGCTCATTGTAGTCCACAAACCGATTGTCGCCACTCATGAGCAGCTTCTCCACTTTTCCATTTTTATACAACTTGACTGCTGTTTCGATTCGGTCTCGCAATACGGCGGAAGGCATTCCGTCTCGTCTTACTTGCGCGCCAAAGACAATTGCCACTTGCCGGACGGGTGCATCCTCTTTGGAAAAGGTTTGCGTAGAGGCACTTTGCAAGAACACCATTCGAGTGAGGAGGATGGTGAGAAGAGCAAGTATGGCTGCGTAGCTAACGATTCGAAATGTTAACTTTGTTAATCTTTTCAGCATAGCCAGGTTCCAACGACTGCTTCGATCAGTGATCGGAGCAGTCTATCTAAAATTTCATTCCTGGGAAGAGAAATTATGCGAAAGCCAGAACACGCACTATTCAGATGACGAAAACCTTTATGTCTTAACCAGGCTCTGCAAAACACGCAAGGTCTCATCTAAACGATCGAGGCGGTTAAGATGTTTGACCAGATATGCTCGGGCATCGATTCCCATTTGGTGAACCCGCTGCGGATCCGTGGAAAGCTCCAGGATGGTCTTCGCCAGCTGCTCGTCGTCACCGGGCTCGACAAACACTCCCCCATGGGACGTCTCGATCACCTCCCGAATCACGCCGTCAATGACCAGGACCGTGGCGCGTCCCGCCGCCATGTAATCGAAAACCTTGTTAGGATAGGTGGTACGGAACATCTTAATGTTTTGCAGGATCGCCAGGCAAACATCCGAGGATGCCAGCACATGAGGCATTTCCTTTTTGGGATAGACACCGGCAAAAATGACATTCGCTAGCTGCAATCGGCGCCATTCACGCTCAATATGGACACGTTCCTTGCCGTCACCAAACAGCACAAAGCGAATCCTCGTCTCGTTGCGTAAGCGATCGGCAGCGCGCAGAACGGTGTAGATGTCGTTCGCCGCGCCCAACGCCCCGGCGTAGACGACCGTGAATTGGTCGTCGAGACCCAATTCTTTACGGATGATCGAGCCATCCACTGTTGGGTTGAACATATCCACGTCGGTCCCATACGGGATGAATGTGATTTTCTTTTCCGGAACCCCCTTTTCCACCATATAGGTTTTATACGCCGGCGAATTCACCAGAATGTGCGTGGCGCGCGCGTACAAAAACGTTTCCAGCCAGCGCGCCAGTCCAATCATTATCGGGTTGGTCAACACCTTCATATCCACGGCGAACTCGGGCCACAGGTCACGTACTTCAAGCAGGAACGGTTTGCGCTTGATCAGCGCCACAAGCCAGGCAGAGACGGCCTGAAAAATCTGCGGCGTGGTGCCCATCACCAGATCCACGTCTTTGACGAGCAGAGCTGTCCATACCGAGCTGAACATAAAACTCAAAAAGGAAATAATCCGCCGAGAATAACTGTGGTGCAGGGATGGATAAATGTACGCCCACAAGACGCGCACCCCTTGGACCATCTCTTCGGAATAGAGTCCCTTCCGTTTGCCCGTGCGCTGCCCGGTCTGGTAATTCAGATCGCTGCCCACAATCACAAGCTCGTGTCCGCGCCCACGCAAAAATTGCGCCATCTCGAAATGGCGCGTGTGCCCCGGTTGGTCCAGGGAGATAAAGGACTGATGAATTAGAAGGATTCTCATCGACGCAAAGTACCTTGCTGCGGCATGATTATATTATGGATTAATCGCGCAGGGCGGCTCGCTCCGGCTCCCCGCCACGCCGAAAGGTATCTAACTTCTTGCGCTAGTAGGTTGCAATGAAGGCTAAAAACGAACCGTTTCTTAGGTGGACGTCGCCTCCCATAACACATATAATAACCATATGCAAAAAGCGGAAAGATCTAGGCAGTCGCATGTGCGGAATCACCGGTAAGATATACCTGAATCCCGAAAAGTGCGTAGAGTCTGATCTATTGACTAAAATGTGCAGGACGCTCTCTCATCGCGGACCGGATGAAGAGGGATGTTACATCAAAAATAACGTCGGGTTGGGAGTACGAAGACTTTCCATTATCGACGTCGACGGGGGACACCAACCGATTTGCAACGAAACCAAGACAGTTTGGGCCGTCCAAAATGGGGAAATCTACAACTTTCAAGAGCTGACCCAGAGACTGCTACGAATGGGACATAGTTTTGCAACCCGCTCAGATACTGAAGTGATCGTTCATCTGTATGAGGAATACGGA
>DATHUN010000760.1:0-2901 GCA_035462205.1 Anaerolineales bacterium | reverse complement strand
AGCGGGAGTGTAACATCGATGTTTTTCAGATTATTGGCCGAGGCACCCACAATTTTTAGTGATTTGCTGTTGCCGTTTCGTCTCTCCGCCGGAATCTCGACCTTTTTGCGCCCCGAAAGATAAGCACCTGTCAATGACTTTGGGTTTGCCAAAATCTGTTTTGGTGTTCCTTCAGCGATCACCCGTCCGCCGTGTTCTCCTGCGGCCGGTCCCAAATCCACGATCCAATCGGCATCCCGGATGGTTTCGTCGTCGTGCTCCACCACCAGAACCGTATTGCCCAGATCGCGCAGGCCTTTGAGCGTGTCCAACAAGCGCTTGTTATCGCGGGCATGCAAGCCAATCGACGGCTCGTCTAGGACATATAACACACCGACAAGACGGGAACCAACTTGTGTTGCCAGGCGGATGCGTTGCGCCTCTCCGCCCGAGAGAGTCGCCGCGGAACGGTTCAACGTCAAATAATCCAAACCAACGTTTACCAGAAAGGAAAGACGTTCACTGATCTCTTTGATGACTCTTTCGGCGATCGCCTTCTGTCGTGAAGTGAGCGGAGAATTCTTGCCGGAAACTTTCTTGATCCAATCCAGGGTCCTTAGCACCGGCCAGGATGTGACTTGAATGATGTTGACATCGTCCACCGTCACCGCCAGCGCGGATGGATTGAGTCTCTTCCCTCCACACGAGGGGCAGGGGCGGTCCGACATAAACTCGCTGATCTTCTCACGGATAAATTCGGAGTTCGTCTCGCGGTAGCGCCGTTCCAAATTTGTAATCACACCCTCAAACGCACGCGAGAAACTAAATTCATGCCCATTCGAATTTTTATAAGTCATACGAACCTGGCGATCGCCGGTTCCGTAAAGAACCACATCCATCTGTTCTTTGGTTAATTCTCGAACAGGCTTATCCAGGTCGATTCGATAGGCGCGTGCTGCGGCTTCCAATCCTTGCCAGTAGTAGCCGCCCTCTTCCTTCGGTCCGCTCCACTCCATGCTCGCGATCGCGCCCTCGTTCAGCGAGCGGTCCGGATCCGGAATGATGCGCTCGGGGTCGATCTCCAGTTTGGAGCCCAGTCCCTGACAATCCGGACAGGCACCTTGTGGGGTGTTGAAGGAAAACGTGCGCGGCTCCACTTCTGAGATGCTAACGCCATGCTCGGGGCAGGCAAGATGCTCGGAGAAATGGATATCTTCGTTTTTGTCCACGAGGTTGACCGAGACATAACCCTCGCCAAACTTCAACGCCGTTTCGACCGAATCGGTCAGCCGGGTGCGGGCAGCTTTTTGTTCCTCTTTGCTGCCATCCTTGGAGATCACCAAACGGTCGACGACTGCCTCAATCGTATGCTGCTTGTAGCGATCGAGGTTGATCTCATCGTCGAGAGAATAGACGGTTCCATCTACGCGAGCGCGGGCAAAGCCAGCCTTACGAATCTCTTCGAAGACGGCTTGATAGGTTCCTTTACGGGCACGGACGAGCGGCGAAAGAATCAGGAGGCGCGTCGCTTCAGGGAGCGTTTCGACGCGATCTACGATTTCCTGCGCCGATTGCTTGACTACCTCGCGCCCGCAGATTGGACAGTGAGGGATGCCGGCGCGGGCGAACAGCAACCGCATATAGTCATAGATTTCCGTCACCGTGCCGACGGTGGAACGCGGATTGTGGGAGGTCGATTTCTGGTCGATGCTGACGGCAGGGGAGAGGCCTTCGATGTAGTCCACATCGGGCTTGTCCATTTGCCCAATGAACTGGCGGGCATAGGCGGATAATGACTCAACATACCTGCGCTGTCCCTCTGCGAAAATTGTGTCGAATGCCAGCGACGATTTACCCGAACCCGAAAGTCCCGTGATGACGACGAACTTATCACGGGGAATCTCGACGGTAATGTTCTTTAAATTATGGACGCGTGCACCAACCACACGGATAGAGTTGGATGTCATATTTCTCCTCGGGGAATCAATTATAGCACATCTGTTTCATTTAACATTAAGGTAGGTCACGCTTCCAGCGTGACGTTCAGATCGGAAGCTGCGATTTCGGCGGGTTAAAAACCCGCCCTACGCAATCTTTTATTATATCAATCGACTATATGAGTCATATAAGACTCGCAATGTAATGAAACAGAAAGGTACATGTTATACTTTCTAGCAACTTCCAAAACCCGCCGGGGTTATTTTTTGTAGACCCCGCCGGTAGGACTTCGCGTGCCGGACACAGAATTCAATGAAGAAGATGTATTGACCCGCGCGTCTCTGGGCGACCGCGATGCGTTTGGTCTGCTCTATGAGCGCTACATCGACCGTATCTTCAACTATGTATACTATCGAACGGGGAACCTCCACGATGCGGAGGATTTGACTGCCCGCGTCTTTCAACGGGCAATGAATCACATCCAAAACTATACCGATCGCGGTGTTCCGTTTTCTGCCTGGTTGTACCGGATCGCGCATAACCTGGTCGCCAACTGGCACCGGGACCGCAGCCGAAGGCAGGAAATCCCGATCAACGATGTGCCCGTCCTGCCATCCAAGGGAGACCACCCCGAGAGGAATCTGGTCCGTTCTCAGGAGCAGGATTCACTTCTCCGCCTGATCCGGCGGTTGCCATCGGAGCGACAGACCCTCCTCATCCTCAAGTTCGTCGAGAACATGTCGAATGCGGAGATTGGCGCAATCATGGGACGCAGTGAAGGTGCAGTCAAGAGCCTGTACCACCGTACGCTTCTGGCGCTGCGCGATCAACTCGGTGATCAAAGCATCAATTTGGATGGTGAGTGATTACGATCGCCAGAATTACTTCAGGGGTCAAATGAGTGAAGAGCTATGAAAAAGAGGACTACCAAATCGATCCAATCGGAAGATCAATTGTCTGCCCTGGAGGAACACCTGGCAGCAA
>DATHUN010000759.1:0-7625 GCA_035462205.1 Anaerolineales bacterium | reverse complement strand
AAGGCTCAGGAGATTTTTCTTATTGTAATTCCTGTATAATCTATGCCGGATGAACATCCCCGACCGCACGATTACACAAATGGAATTACGTCGCAGCACCGGCGAACGAGGGCTTCCCAAGTGGATCGCCTTCGATGGAATTGTATATGACGTCAGCGATTGCCCGAAGTGGCGCAGCGACCTGCATGAACAGATGCATTTCCCGGGCCAGGATCTGACCTCCGAGCTCGCTGACGCGCCGCACCAAGAAGATGTTTTCTCACGACCATGTGTCAAAGTGATTGGCCGTCTTCAACAGCAGTTGTGACGTATTTTCCGTTACATAGGCAATCCGTAATCACTGAAAATGACACCTGCCACCTTACATCCGCCTTGAGGTTGAGGATATCGCTGAGCAGCGCCCACTGCACCGCTAATAATGCAAAAATAAATAAAGACGTTGATCGTCTTTTCATTTCGAATTCCTAAAACTTCTTTACAAACAGGTAACCAGATGCAAACATCCGAATTCAAGTGGTGGCAGAAAGCAGTCTTCTATCAAATTTATCCGCGCTCGTTCGCAGATAGCAACGGCGATGGTATCGGGGATTTCAAGGGAATAACCGAAAAACTCGATTATCTTTCTGCCCTGGGAATTGATGCCATCTGGCTCTCGCCACATTTCCCCTCCCCCAACTGGGACTGTGGCTACGACGTCTCCGACTATATGGATGTGGCTCCAGAATATGGAACTATTCAGGATTTCAAGACGTTCTTGTCCGAATCTCACCGGCGTGAGATCAAAGTAATCCTGGACCTGGTGCTGAATCACACCTCCGAAGAGCATCCCTGGTTCCTCGAGTCCAAGTCCAGCCGCGATAATCCGAAATCCGATTGGTATGTCTGGGTAGATACCCCGCCCAACAACTGGCAGTCCTGTTTCGACGGAGATGCCTGGACTTACGTCCCGGACCGCGACCAGTACTATTACCACTACTTCATGCGCCAGCAGCCCGACCTCAACTGGCACAACCCAGACGTGAAAAAAGCCATGTGGGAAGCCGTCCGATTTTGGCTCGATATGGGCGTGGATGGTTACCGTCTCGACGCGCTCGGCACGATTTATGAGGATCCTAATCTCACACCCCATGAAGTGCCCATGAACCTGGCGCAACTGCGCCGCGCCGGTGAGCTTGCAAAAACACCCGAAGACCATGCCTTAATCGGCAAATATTGGCAGGAAATGTTCAAGTATCAATGGGCGGGTCCCGGCTTGCACGATCTGATGAAGGAGTTGCGCTCCATCCTGGATGAATATGAGGGTGACCGCATGCTTGTTGGCGAGGACGACAACATTGATTACATGGGCAACGGCAATGATGAGCTTCATCTCGTTTTCAACTTCCCTCTCATGCGCACAAATCGGATCACGCCCAATCATATCCGCCGCAACCAAGAGCAGCGTTTACCCCTCCTGGAAACGCTCCAGTTTCCCGGCTGGCCCTGTAATACTCTTGGCAATCACGACACCTCGCGCATCCATACCCGCTACGGTGATAAGCAACATGACGCCGCCCTGGCTCGTCTCCATGTCGCACTGGTGTTGACGCTCAGGGGCACGCCGTTTCTATATAATGGCGAAGAGATCGGCATGACGGATCTGATCATTACCGATCCGACCAAACTACGCGATACCATGGCGACCTGGTACTACACCAGCCTCATCACCGATTTGAACGTTGCGCCCGAAGAAGCCGCAGTGCGTGCGGGCGAAATGAGCCGCGACAAAAACCGCACGCCGATGCAGTGGTCGAACAGCCCTAATGGCGGCTTCTCCCCCGCCGATGCGCAGACCTGGCTGCCGGTAAATCCCGATTACGCCCGCGGCATCAATGTACGTGACCAGGAGCGTAACCCAGCTTCCCTGCTGAATTACTACAGGCTTCTTCTCAAGGTACGCAAACAAACACCAGCCCTGATCGAAGGTCAATATATTCCACTGGATAACACCTCGACGGAATACTTTGCCTTTCTGCGTAAATCCGACGAGCAGACAGTATTAGTTATCCTTAATTTCTCGGAACAGGCTCTTGACCTGGATTTCTCCCGTACTTCGGAGATTGAAGGAAGAAATTTGGGCATCCTATTCTCCAGCGCCGAGCGCTTGCTGACCACCAAACCGCCGCGCGGGCTGACGGTGAGTCCGTTTGAGGTGCTGATTGCAGAAGTTCAACCTAATAAATAAAATCAAGGCGTGGGGCAAGATGGCACATAGCAGAGTGTCTTGTCTCACCAATTCTTAAATGCCTGAGACGATTTCAAAACGCAAGAAACAGAAGCAATTCGTCACCCTGTGTGGTCGAATATTCCGCGATACCGATCCGTCCTACTATCCACGCGCCCAATACCGCGGGCGCATGATCCTGCTCTGCACCGAATCCTGCCTCGGTGCGTTCCTGGCGGACCCGGACGTATTCTACAAAGTCCACCGGAACTCGGAGAAGGGAAAGTAAAATGTGGCAGCCTGGCGAAGTGATTGCATGGAGAGGCATTGATGGTGGGCGCATTTGGCATCTTCAGCCGACCATCCTTGTCAAAGACAGCCCGGGTGAAATTGTACTGGCACTCCTGCCGGGGACCGAATGCATGGCCGAAGAAAGTTATCCGCAAGGGAAGAAGAACGGCAGACGTCGCTGGGAGTTTATAAATGGAGACTGGCATTTAACAAAATACACGTGGAAAACGAATCGGCTGCTGCTCCTTTTTGAGCCGGAAAAATACTATTCCACCGTTTTATTTTGGAATGATTCGAGCGACGATTTTTTGTGCTATTACATTAATTTTCAATTGCCTTTTAAGCGGCATGACTGTGCACTAGACACATTAGATCTGGATCTTGACATCGTTATCCATCCCGATTTCACCTATGAATGGAAAGATGTGGATGATTATCAGAAAGCTATTTCACACGGGATCATTCTGCCGGAGTGGGTGCAAGAAATTGATCTCGCCACGTCAGAAATTATGGATAGACTGGAAAAGCGCCGGCATCCATTTGACGGCTGCTGGTTAAATTGGAGACCTGCCGACTCCTGGTTGCCACCCAAGTTACCTGCGAATTGGGATAAGATCTAAATTATTCGGCGCAAAGCGAAGACGATGCGCAAGCATTGAGGCCATGACAGAATGGTATCTACTGGTTGGAGCAAAGTATGATCACCCCGCAAAAAGCAATTCACTACGAAAAATATGAATTCAAAAAGTGGGAATCTTTGGATGCAGAGACAATTGTCGAAACTCCGGTGTCACTCACTGTCAATGGGCAGGTTTGGCTGACGTTCATGTGTACCCCGGTTGACCTGGAAGCCATGGCAGTCGGTTTTCTCTTCAACGAAGGCATCATCGAATCGATGGATGAGGTAGAGGATGTCCGCGTCTGCGAGCATGGAGACAACGTAGACGTCTGGCTGAATCGCAGCGTGGAGCAGCCGACCTCCTGGCGAAGAACGTCCGGATGTACTGGTGGCGTGACCGCGGTCGATGCTCTGGCACGGGTCGATGTTTCGTTTGACGGCGACCGGCCCACGGTCCCACCTGAAGCGATCGGTCATCTCGTCGAGGAGTTATTTAATTCTCAATCCCTGTATCGTGAGACCGGCGGAGTCCATACATCCGCGTTAAGTGATGGAGAGAAAATCGTGATTGTCGCTGAGGATATCGGCAGGCATAACACTCTGGATAAGATTGCCGGATTATGTTTGATGAACCAGGTTTCCCCGAAAACAAGGATCTTAATTACAACGGGCCGGATTAGTTCAGAGATGCTGCAAAAAGCGGCACGTCTCAAAGCCCCCATTCTGATCTCACGCACATCTCCCAGCTCTCTTTCGATCGAGATGGCAGAGCGCTATGGGATTACATTGATTGGATACGCCCGCCGGCACCGCTTCAACGTATATACTAACCCACAACGTGTAGAACTAACAACGATGCAAGGTTAATGCGATATTTTGAGTGTAATATGACAATTATCATCCGATTACATGACGAATGCAACTTACACGAGTTACTAAAACCCATATAATGATGGGCATAGGGACGAGTTGGCAACAATAGAATACATCGCCCAACCATCATTCCCCACCGCTGCTTCAACAAAGTTCATCACCAAAACGATCCTCATCGACATAACTCGTCCTTATAGGAATTTTCTCGCTGGGTGAGTCAGCAACAACAAACATCATTGTTTCCCCATCACGTTCGCTAGAGTTTCAACACACCCCATCGTTGCACCAAGTTCATTGCACTGGCTCGTCCCCTGGTTCCTAGGCAGTATGTCGAAGCACCACAGCCTACCGCCGCTCATTGTTTTCATCGCAGCTTCAATATAATTCACTGATGCATACACGCTCATTACACTGACTGCACCGCTCAATGCAACGCAAAACCTAGGATAAATCTTTTCATCGCCGTCGCATCAAGTCCATTGTAGCTTCAACATAGCTCGTTATTCCATCATCATTAATAGCATCAACTCGTCTTCTCTTACTCTCGGAGAAGACGAGTTGGTGCTTAATGCCTGTGTTCAACAGGCTTTTTTATTTCTATTCAATTGTGAAATCTGTCACTATAAGTGCGGATGAACGTCTCTGCTGGTTATGGCTAATCAGACTTATGATGTTTATGTGCAATTTTCTGATGTGCAGATTTGGCAGTGAATATAGACTTACCGAAAAGAAAGTATATGTCTGCGATTAGGTTGCGTGACGAGTTCAACCTAATTGCTGAAACAGCGTAGCAAAAATATCAGGAAAGGTTTTCGAGCAATGCACTCTTACGGAGGTTGGATGGTTGCACCAACAATTGAACGCGATGTCTCTGTTATTGTCAGTGAAGCAATTCAAGAACACGGAGCGAAGAGAGACGCGCTAATTTCTATCTTGAGGGAGATTCATCGCGCTTTTGGATATATCCCGGCTGAGGCGTTCCAGGAAGTTCGCAAACAACTTCTGGGATACCACGATCAGGTCTATGTCTCCAACGGTCAACTCTATGGGCTCGCCAGCTTTTATGCCATGCTCTCGACAAAACCACGTGGCCGTCATGTGATCAAGTTTTGCGAGAACGCGCCTTGTCATGTGGTCGGTGGAAAAGCCGTTTGGGACATGCTCTGCGAAACCCTAGACCTGAAGAATGACGAGACGACTGCCGATAAAAAATGGACACTGACGACCACGTCGTGTCTGGGACTTTGCAGCATGGGTCCAGTGGTATTGATCGATGACGATCTGTATGGAAATGTGTCCCCAGATCAAATCGCTGAAATATTAGCGCGGTATGACTAGGAGCCAGCCATGCAAACAAAACGTGCCATGATTTTGGTCTCCAATGATCCCGAGAGCATCCGCCTCGGTGCAAATGAATTGCTTGAACGTTTGAAAGAAGCGCTGCAGGCTTATGATCTTCAGGATCAGGTTGAGATTACGACCCTCACCAATGTAGAAAAATCCAACATGTTACCGCTGGTACTCATCTATCCGGAAGCGGTGGTCTATGGACCGGTGAAAGCGCAAGATGTACGTCATTTGGTGGAAGAGCATTTTTGCAAAGGACGAATCCCCGAAGACCTGATTGCGCCCCTCAAGCTATTAGGTGGAAAGATGGCTTGGCTACGCACTCATAAAGGCTACAACCCGGCACAACAAAGGATTGTATTGGAACGCGCCGGTCGGATCAACCCGGAAAACATCGAAGAATTCATTAGTGAAAATGGCTATCAAGCCCTCCGTAGCGCCTTGACCGAGATGACGCCTGAGCAAGTGATCGACACTATTGAGAAATCTGGCTTGCAAGGACGCGGCGGCGCGGGCTTCCCCACCGGGCGCAAGTGGAGGTTTGTCCGCGTAGCACATGGCAACAAGAAATATGTCATCTGCAATGCGGATGAAAGCGAACCGGGAACATTTAAAGATCGGATCGTACTTGAAGGTGATCCGCATACAATTTTGGAAGCAATGACCATTGCCGCGTATGCGATTGGCGCCGATGAGGGCTACATCTATATCCGCGGCGAATATGGTCTTGCTTACCGCCGTTTGCAGCATGCCATTGAGCAAGCACAGGAATTCGGTTTCTTAGGCAAAAATATTTCTGGTACAAATTTCAATTTTCAGATTCACCTGCACGCGGGCGCGGGCGCCTATGTTTGTGGCGAAGAAACGGCACTGATCGAATCGATCGAAGGCAAGCGCGGTGAGCCGCGGGCGCGGCCGCCCTATCCGGTCACGCGCGGTTTGTGGAATAAGCCGACGCTCGTCAACAACGTCGAGACGCTGGCAAACATTCCGGCGATCATCCGCAATGGAGCCGAATGGTACCGTTCATTTGGCACACCGTCTAGCCCGGGCACGAAGGTATTTACGATCATGGGCAACGTCAATTTCAGCGGCGTGATCGAAGTGCCGATGGGGATCACCCTGCGAGAAGTCATCAATATATACGCGAAAGGGATGAAACCGGGCAGCATCCTGCGTATGGCACAGACCGGCGGCTCCAGCGGATCAATCATCCCGGCCAGCTTGCAGGATACGCCGATGGACTTCGAGTCCTTCCGTAAAGCGGGAGTCTCTCTTGGCTCGGGCGCGTTGTTGATTTGCGATCAGAACACGTGCATCGTCGATCTGGTCAAGGTGCTGTTGCAATTCTTCCGCTTTGAATCTTGCGGGAAGTGCGCGCCTTGTCGTGTGGGAACACAGCGCGCCTACGAGATCGTAGATCGCATCAGCAAGGGTCAGGGCCGGCTCGAAGACCTGGATATCCTCGTCAGCCTGGCACAGGAAATGGAGCGAGCATCCAATTGTGGCTTGGGCCAGACCGCCTCTGTCCCGATCCGCGACATGCTCAAACATTTTCGGACGGAAACAGAAGCACACATCGTTTTAGGCAGTTGTCCTGCCGGTGTCTGCCAAATGCTCCCGGAAGCTGAACACGTGTAAAAGAGGCATGCATCATGGTACAGATCACAATCAATGGGAAAGAGATCGAAGTTCCGGAGGGAACCACAGTTTTGCGTGCTGCCGAAATGGCCGGGATTCATATTCCGCGATTATGTGACCACAAGGAACTGACTCCCTTTGGCGGTTGCCGCTTATGCCTTGTTGAAGTACAGGGCATACGTGTGCCAATGGCATCCTGCACATTGCCGGTGAATAAAGGTATGGCGGTTAATACGGAAAGTGAAGCGCTGAAGAAATCGAGGAAATTTGTGCTTTCGATGTTGTTCAGCGAGCGCAATCACTTCTGTCCCTTCTGCCAGGTCAGCGGTGGCGACTGTGAATTACAAAACGCAGCCTATCAAGAAGAGATGACCCACTGGCCCCTTCAACCGAGCTGGAACAATTTTGCGGTGGATACCTCGCACCCGTATTTTGTCCTCGATAACAACCGCTGCATTTTGTGCCGACGTTGTGTACGCGCCTGTGCGGAGATGGCCGGCAACTTTACTTTAGCCGTTGCCGAGCGCGGTGCGAAAAGCATAATCGTCGCCGATGCAGCTGTACCACTCGGCGAAAGTACGTGCATCAAATGCGGCAGTTGTGTTCAGGTCTGTCCCACCGGCGCGTTGATCGACAAGACCAGTGCTTACC
>DATHUN010000758.1:0-2154 GCA_035462205.1 Anaerolineales bacterium | reverse complement strand
CCTACGGGTTCTCCCGCCTTCGCACGTACACTCATGTTTTCATGATCTGGCTCGGGCTTCTGCTGATCACCGTTGTGATCCTAGAAATGAATCGCCGCGAACGTACCGTGGGTCTCGCCATGATCCTTGTTGCATTGGGTTTCGTTATTTCTATCAATCTCTTGAATGTGGATGCATTTATTGTGAAGCAAAACGTCCAGCGTGAGCTTCGCGGCAGCAATGACAAAGCCTTTTCTCAAAACCGCGCTGATTTGGATGCGCAATACTTTTTGGAGCTATCCGACGATGCTATTCCTGCCTTGGTTTCCGCATATCAAAGTAAATCCTTGCCTGTGCCCGTAAAGGCAAAAATTGGCGCCTCATTAGCTTGCTTCCGTTATCACCGCGGGCAAGTTGCGCCCGAGTCTCCCTGGCAATCTTTCCACTTCTCGCGTTACTACGCCGATCACGCTTTTACAGAAGTGAAAAAGGACTTGGATGCGTATAAGATTGTCGATAAGGACTGGCCTGTGAAGGTACAAACTCCCGGCGGAGAAGAGTTTTCCTGTTACCAAAACTATTACGATTAACAGCTCAAAACCGCAGGTCAAACAGCCTGCGGTGTTTTTTGCACCGGTTGTAAAAAGAAGCGGTTTAGCTTTTGTAGTAGAAGGGCATAAAAGACGAGCAACACCGTCTGGACCAGCACCATCCATACTATTCGAGTTTATGATTCCTTGGGTTTCAGACGGCTTGTCAGATCACGTAATTGCACAAAGGAGATAGGCTTGATCATCACAAAGTCTGCTTGGTTGCCATAAGTTTCGCCCATACGTGCATCAGCCGTCGTAATCATGATGGTGGTATTGTTGAAACGCTCGTCGTTCTTTACATCGGCTAACAAATCCGCGCCGGAGACGTGTGGAAGATGCATGTCCAATAAAATTAAATAGGGAACCGCTCCACTTTTCAGGCGTTCTTGTGCAATCTTTCCATCGGCGACGTGCTCCACCTCAAAGCCGACTCCGCGTAATGCCTCGGCAAAGATGCTTGCCAAATCTTCATCGTCTTCGATAATCAGCGCAAGTGTGTTCATGGCAATGTCCAATCCTTGTGTGTGGATTTCGGTGTAAGTAGAGGTAAAGTGATGATAAACCGCGTGCCTTCTTCGACTTTACTTCTCACTTTGATTTCCCCGTTCATCAAATTTACCAACTGCTTGACAATTGACAGCCCTAGCCCAAAACCGCCATGGACGCGTGTAGCGGTCCCTTCCACCTGACGGAAGGTATCGAAAATGTAAGGTAGGTCTGAATCAGGGATTCCATGTCCTGTATCTACTACCTCGATGCCCCATTGATCCAGATCATGGCAGAACATTTTTATATTTACTGAACCCTTGTCGGTAAACTTTATGGCATTCGTAACAAGATTGACCAGGATCTGCTGCAAACGTGCCCCATCTCCACTCAAGGTCTCAGGAAGAGCATCCTCAATTTCGCTCGTCAATCTCAACCCCTTGTCCGATGCGCTCTTATCCAACAAGGCATGTAAATTTTCCAAAAGTTCCAAAGGTCTGACGGTACCCATTTTGATCGTCAGCTTTCCGGCTTCCATTTGTGCCTGATCGAGCAGGTCATTGATTAAGCCTAGCAAGCGCTGTGTGTTCTTCATAATGCGATCTGCCATATTGATCTGTTTTTCATTCATCGGACCATAGACAGTTTCCTTGAACATTTCAGCATAGCCCATGATGGCATTCAGCGGCGTGCGCAGCTCGTGGGATACGATGGCAACAAATGTGCTTTTGAGCTTCTCTACCTCCGCTTCGCGCGTGAAATCACGGAAGACGGTCACCGTTCCTATGTCTTCGGAGCGGCTGTTGTACACCTGCGCCGCGCTGACGGACAAGGTTTTGCCCGTCCACCCAATGCGGAAGCCGATCGGTTGTGTGTTGCGCTCCATCATTGCATACAACAATCCCCGGCTCTTGGTTTCCAGATTTGGATGCTCGATCAATTCGCGGAAGTTTTTATTGATAATTAATTCAAGTGGTATATCTAACATGCTCTTTACCGCGGGGTTTGCCAGTGTTGCATTCCACTGCCGGTCGAAGACAATCACTCCATCCGCAATGGAGTTCAGGATTGCCTGGTTGCGTCCGGCTTCAATGCG
>DATHUN010000757.1:0-9733 GCA_035462205.1 Anaerolineales bacterium | reverse complement strand
CGGCACCGGCGGACGAGACCTTAAATCGGAAGTCGGCGCGATCACCGCCCTTCAGGCCCTGGATCTGCTGGCGCGTGATCCAGAGACGAAGGTGATTGTGATCATTTCCAAGCCTCCATCGCCGGAGGTCGCAACGCAACTTTTGTCGGCAGCCCAATCGATCGCCAAACCTGTCGTTGTGGACTTTATTGGCTACCCCGTGTCGACGCACAAGTTGGGAAATTTACATTTCGCAGTTAGCTTGGATGAAGCTGCCGAACTGGCAGTCCGTCTATCTCAAACGATCGAACTAGGTTTTACTGTTCAGAAGCCAGCCGATCACGGTTATGTGCGTGGATTATTTTCAGGAGGGACGTTGGCGTACGAAGCGCTGCTCGGTCTTCAGGCAACGCTTGCTCCTCTGTATTCAAATGCACCGATTACCAGCAATCAATTAGTGAACGATCCATTGCACAGTGAAGGTCATACCATAATCGATCTTGGCGATGAATTTTTTATGGTGGGGCGCCTGCATCCAATGATCGACAACGACCTGCGGATCCGCCGGATGCGCCAGGAAGCGACGGATCCGGAAGTAAGCCTGATCTTGTTCGACGTCGTTTTGGGCGAGGGCTCACATCCGAATCCCGCCAGCGAATTAGCTCCTGTGATCGCAGAGTTGAAAGCCAAACGGCCGGAGCTGGAATTTGTGGCGATTGTGATTGGCACACAGGACGATTCTCAAGATATCGATTCTCAAATCAATCAGTTGGTCGCTGCAGGTGTTGTTGTTTACCGCACTCTAGCCCATGCGGTACAACTCTTAAGCACGGTCTTCCGCCAGGCGCTGACGAACCCCTATCCTTCGGTAAATCTCGATCAACTCACTCAACCTTTTGCTGCGATCAATCTAGGTCTGGAGTCTTTTTACGATAGCCTAAGGTCACAAGGCGCAGATGCTGTTCACGTAGATTGGCGTCCGCCGGCGGGTGGCAACGAAAAGTTAGCTGCTTTATTACAGAGGATGAAAAAGTAAATGGTAATTGCTAATCAGCATTTATAGGAGACCGTAATGGACATTGACCAAGCGAATACCGCTGCTGTCAACCGCATGATGGAAGCAAGACCCATTTTAAAAACCGTTGCTGCCGCGCGTGATGTCATACCTGGCATGAAAGATAATCTGTTGCTCCACGCCGGTCCGCCGATTGAATGGGAGCGGATGTCGGGTCCCTTGCGCGGCGCGATCATCGGCGCAATCTTGTTCGAGGGATTGGCTGCTGATGAAATGGCAGCCACGTCCATGGTGGAAAAGGGCCAGATCGAATTTGACTCGTGCCATCATCATGGCGCGGTAGGTCCGATGGCAGGCGTTATCTCCCCATCTATGAAAGTTTATGTGGTCGAGAACGTTGAGCATGGCAACAAATCTTTCTCCAACCTTAATGAGGGTTACGGCAAGGTATTACGTTACGGTGCGTATAGTGAAGAGGTGCTGAGGAAATTGCATTGGATGAATGATGTCCTTGGTGGCGCGTTGGCGGAAGCCCTGTCACGTTCGAGTGGAATCGATCTGCGTGCCCTGATCGCCGAAGCATTGCATATGGGCGATGAAGGACACAATCGCAACAAAGCAGGATCCTTGCTTTACCTGAAATTGATTTCACCGCTGATTGCGAAGGCCGTGAAAGATGAAATGATAGAATCGGAAATTCTTCAATTTATTGGTGACAACGCATTGAGTGTTTTGAATCCGGTCATGGCAGCCTGCAAGGCAATGACGGATGCCGCACATGGGATTGAATGCAGCACGATTGTCACCACAATGGCGCGCAATGGCACAGACTTTGGCATCCGTGTCAGCGGGTTGGGGGAGAAGCAATGGTTCACGGCACCGGCGGAAATCCCGATCGGCTTGTTTTTCTCCGGCTTCACGCAGGATGATGCCAATCCGGATATTGGCGATAGTGCCATCACGGAAACGGCCGGCATTGGCGGATTTGCCATGGCGACCGCGCCTGCGATCGTCACGTTTGTAGGCGGTACGCCAAAGGATGCCATGAACGCAACGCTGGAAATGTATGAAATCACATTCGCTGAAAGCAAATATTTCACGATGCCTGCCCTCGATTTCCGCGGCACGCCAACAGGTATTGATCTTCGCAAAGTTGTTGAGCTTGGAATTACGCCTCGGATCAATACAGGTATTGCACACAAGAACGCCGGTGTCGGTCAGGTTGGTGCGGGGCTGGTGAGACCGCCACTTAAGATATTTGAAGACGCGCTGCTGGCATTTGCGGAGAAATACGCGCTGTAACTTTTCAAATTACACCAAGGAGTTTCTCATGACCAAAATTTATGATCTCTCTCAAGACCTGAATCAAGATTGTTCGTTCTGGCCATTCTACCCACCTTTTGAGGTAAAGTATATCAAGCGAAAATCCGAACAGGGCGTCAACGCACAGTATATCCAGACATCCAATCACATGGGTACACACCTGGATGCGCCGCGGCATTTTGTGACCAAGGGTAAAACCATTGACCAGATTCCCATCGAGTGGTGTTACGGACCTGGCGTGATCGTAGACCTGAGTGACATGCTCGACGACCTGTGTCTGTTCACTCCGGATGATATTGAAAAGCGCGCTGACGTGCAGAACGGAGATATTTTGTTCATCAACACTGGCTGGCATAAGTATTCATTCTTCAGCGAAGAAGCCGACGAGGAACGATATATCCAGCGTCACCCAGGTCCGCATTACAGCATTTGTGAATGGCTGCTCGACAAGAAAATCCATATCTGGGGTGTGGACATGATTTCCACCGATCACCCGATGAACTTACCCATCGGTCGTTTTCTCGGTAAAGGCGGGCTGGAACACTGGCAAAAGGTCCGCGCCAAGACCGAATCGATTTACGGCGCAGACAAGATGGATGAGCTGTTCCCCGATTCAGCCTACCAGCTCACTCACAATGCCTTGTTCCCGCACGATTGCATCCACGTCGAAAACCTCGGCGGGGATATTGGTTCGAAGGAACTTCACAACAAACGCATCATGCTCGGCGTGTTCCCATGGAAATTCAAAGGTGGTGAAGCAGCATTTTGCCGCGCGGTGGCATGGGCATGATTTGAACCCCTCATGGCGAGGAGCTGCATAGCGGCGACGAAGCAATCCTCTGTTACAAGGAGATTGCTTTGCCCTATCAGGCTCGCAATGACAAGAAATGAGACATATGGCAACTCGATATTTTGGCGAACGGATCAAGCGCAATGAGGATCCGCGTTTGCTCACTGGGCAGGGATTATTCGTGGACGATGTAGATCTTCCCAACATGCTGCATGCTGCCTTTGTGCGGAGTCCGTATGCGCATGCAACGATTAATACCATTGATGTCTCGCAAGCGCTTAAGCGTGAGGGTGTGGTTGCTATATACACCGCAAATGATTTAGGAGATTACTGGAAGCCAGGTCCGCTGTTGGTATCGCCGCCGCCGGTGGAAAATATTGTTTTCAACGAGAAGACCCAGGTTCCACTGGCCAAGGATAAGGTTAAGTTTGTAGGGGAGCCGGTTGTGATGGTGCTGGCTGAGAGCCGCTATATTGCCGAAGATGCACTTGCTGATATACAAATTGACTATGAGCCGCTGGAAGCTGTGGTTGATATGGAAAAGGCGTTGGAGGCGAATAGCCCGATCATCCATAATGAAATTGGCTCAAACGTCGCGGCGCATGTCGTGCAGACGAAAGGTGATTACGAATCAGCGAAGAACAATGCGGCATTGATCATCAAACGCCGTTTCAGTTACGAACATGGATGTGCGGCGGCGATCGAAAATCGAGGCATCGTCGCCCAATGGGACAGACGTGCCGGTCGATTAACCGTGTGGGACACTACCCAGGCTCCTGTTGTGATCCGAAATGGATTGGCAGGTATGCTTGGGCTATCCGAACGGAGTGTCCGTGTGATCGCGCCTTTTATCGGCGGAGGATTCGGTCCGAAGATCATGATGTTCTACCAGGAGGAAGTGCTCGTCCCGTGGGTAGCGATGAAGCTGAACCGACCCGTAAAATGGATCGAAGACCGCGCCGAAAATTTTGTCGCCACCACCCACGAGCGTGGACAAATTCATGAGGCGGAAGCTGCATTCGATCAGAACGGTCGGATTCTCGGCGTACATGATGAATTTCTCCATGATACAGGCGCGTATGCTCCTTACGGTTTGACCGTGCCGCTGAACGCATCGTGCACCTTGCTTGGACCGTACGATATCCAAAACTATTACAGTGAGTTCACCGCGGTTTTCACAAATAAGACAATTGTCACACCCTATCGTGGCGCAGGAAGACAGCATGGCGTGTTCGTGATTGAACGAATGTTAGATCTCGCAGCAAGAGAGCTCAAGATTGACCGTGCCGAAATCCGCCGGCGAAACTTCATCGCGCCTGATAAATTTCCCTACAACAACGAAATTATCTACCAGGATTTTGCTCCGCTTATTTATGACAGCGGTAATTATGAACCGTTACTGGACCAGGCGCTGGAACGAATTGGTTATCACGAATTCATCAACGAAATCCAGCCCAAGCTGCGTGCCGAAGGAAAGCATGTGGGCATCGGAATCGTCGCATATGTAGAAGGCACAGGCATTGGACCGTATGAAGGCGCGAAGGTGCAAGTGATGGGCAGTGGGCGCGTTTCCGTGGTCACCGGTGTGGGCACGCAGGGACAGGGTCACTACACAAGTTATGCCCAGATTGTCGCAGAGCAGCTTGGAATCAGCGTCGACAAGATCGATGTGGTCACAGGCGACACTGACCAATTCTATTGGGGCGCAGGAACGTTTGCCAGCCGGGGCGCGGTGGTGGCTGGCAATGCGATCAACGAAGCGGCGAAGGTTGTCCGTAAGAAAATCCTCAAGTTTGCATCCGAATATTTCAACGCGCCCGAGGAGGAACTCGAGCTTGCCGATGGCGTGGTGCGAGTACAGGATGTGCCGCGCATGTCTATTTCGCTAGGAGACCTGGCGGGAAAAGCAAACCCAACGCGCGGTGCTGTCAAACCAGGTACGGAGCCCGGGCTCGAGGCGACCAACTACTTCGGCCCTGAGCGCGGCGCGACCGCGAACGGGATCCACGCCATGATTGTGGAGGTTAATCCTGAGACGATGCAAATCCACATCCAAAGATATCTCGTCGTACATGACTGCGGCAAGGTGATCAATCCACTCATCCTCGACGGACAGATCCATGGCGGAGTAGCGCAGGGCATTGGAAATGCCTTTTATGAGCGGCTTGCCTACGATGAAAATGGACAACTGCTCAATGGCACGTTCATGGATTATCACCTGCCCACGAGCCTGGATGTGCCGCGCATCGAAACGGGACATGGCGAGACGCTTTCGCCGCTCAACCCGATGGGTGTGAAGGGCGCAGGCGAAGCAGGCGCGATTCCGGTGGGACCGCTTTTTGCGCAGGCATTGGAAGATGCGTTATACGACGTGGATTTTGAGATTTTGGAAATCCCATTGAATTCAAATCGGTTATGGGAATTAGTGAGTCGTAAATAGCAACCGGATGGAGTGCCGCATTTCTTCCCAAGCCGTTGAGTACGAAGAGAGTTGAAAAAGGAAATGTTAAATCATCATTGACCTGAACATGCTAAATATAAAAGCATGAATTGGATGCCGACATTACTTGCACTGCTTGCTGCATCGGTAGGCTCATCGCTGGTCGTTGTGTTACGATGAGGCAAGAAGGCTAAGCATCCATTGTGATTATGACATTACCTATTTTTTGACCAGTCATTACGTATTGAAATGCTTCAGCAATCTTATCGATCGGATACCTTCTGTCTATCACCGGCTTGAAGCTTCCCTTTTCAATCAACTCTTTAATAAAACTCAACCCTTCTTTAATGCCAAGAGATTTGAATACGACTTTTTTACCACCCAATAAAGGCGTAATGAATATCAGCAACAGGTTTTCCGCCCCACCTGACGAAGTGTAAATCCCATTCTTCTTTAAAAGACGTTTGCACCTGAGGAAAGAACTTTTGCCCACAGCATCAAAAACGAAATCATACCTCTCCGTATCTTTTGTAAAATCATCCTTAGTATAATCAATCACTTTATCAGCGCCTAATGATTTTACCAACTCACTGTGTTGACCTCTGCACACTGCTGTAATATCTACACCATAAAATTTTAAAAACTGAACATACGCTGAGCCGATGGCGCCTGTGGCACCATACACTAATGCTTTTTGCCCAGCCTTTGGATTTAACAAGGTCATACCGGAAGCATAGAATGCTCCTTCCAAACAAGCTGCTGCTTCTTCATACGTTAGGCTGTTAGGAATACTGACTATTGCTTTTGTTGCTTTGGATTCAGGCAATAGCAGGTATTGTGCATGAGATTCAATTCCAATCAAGCCGCCACCAAAACCCATTACCTTATCGCCAATTTTGAAAGAAGTTACATTTTTTCCTATTGCTTCAATTTGTCCGGCAAAGTCTGTGCCTGTAATTGATATTTTGGGTTTAAATAGTCCCGTGAAAAGCCTCATGGGAAGTGGCTTACCTGTAAGTAGGTGACAATCGCTCCTGTTGACTGTGGTGGCGTATACTCTGATCAAGACTTCGTTTTCTTGTGGGCTGGGTTTTTCAACCTCTTTTATGCTTAACACTTCCGCAGAACCATATGTAGAACGAATTGCAGCTTTCATTTTATTTTTCCTTTGGAGCTTCGTCCTTCAAAATACCGGAGCACATGGATCTATCTTCAAGCCGAGTCAATATAGGATAGACCCCTCTGATGGATTCCATCGTATAGTTGGAGTTACTCAATCCAATACTGGGACAAGCGTGTTGGTCGCGAATCCATAATCCCAACCATCCAGCTCGGGTGGAGCAACTCCCAGGGCGCTGAGCATACTCTTGATCTGCTCACGGTGTTCGGTGGCATGGTTGATAATCTGAACCATCACCACCCAGGGCTCTACATAATAACCATCCGTAGTTTGTAATCGAGCTGTTGGGAATTTGGCTGCTCCCTCTTCAATCAATGCCAGCAACCCTTCCCCACTCTTTTGGGCCGACTCCGCTAAATTTGTGATTGCGGGCGCACCGAGTCGCCGCTCTTCCACCGGAAGAGTAAGAAGTGCGAGATAACCTCGTTGTGAGGAGACCAGATGCAATAAGGTATTGCGAAGACTTCCATGTGTGGCAGATTGAGGTTCTGCGTCGAGTTGCTCATCGGTTAAGGCAGCGCAAGCCCGGATAATCTGCTGATTCGCCCAATTGTTATGCTCAAATAATTTCACGAGGATATCCTCGACCATTGATTAACTCCTTTCATCACAGTCCCAACCAAATTAGATTTCCTATAATAAAATTGTTTCTGAATTATACGCTACCGTTTCTAGAGACAAATGCAACGAATTCATGCTATTACTTTCATAAGCAGGTTTCACCAAAACGTTTCAGACAATTATGGCAGGTCGATAAATGACTCAATCTCTAAAAATACGGGCGGTGATTTTCGACATGGACGGCGTACTTGTCGACTCCGAGCCACTCATTAATGCAGCTGCGATTTCGATGTTCCGAGAAAAAGGATTGGTGGTGCAACCCGACGATTTTCTTTCCTTTGTGGGGGCAGGGGAAGACCGGTATATCGGTGGCGTTGCAGAAAAGTATCGTTTTCCGCTGGATGTTTCCGAAGCAAAACGTCGAACCTACGAAATTTATCTGGATCTCGTTCCAACCAAGCTGGATGCTTTTCCCGGGGCTGCTGAATTTGTCCGCGCCTGTCGTCAGGCTGGCTTGTTAATCGCCGTCGCGTCCAGCGCGGATCAGATCAAAGTTAATTCCAATTTGCAGAAAATCGGATTGCCTCTAGAATTCTGGGATGCCGTGATCTGGGCGGACGACGTCAAAAACAAAAAGCCGGCCCCGGATATCTTCCTTTCGGCAGCAAAGAAATTGGGGGTCCGACCGAGCGATTGCGTCGTGATCGAGGACGCGGTCAATGGTGTGCAGGCTGCACATGCGGCAGGGATGAAATGTATTGCCGTTGCGCAGACATTCCCGGTCGATCGTTTAGGCGAAGCGGATTTGGTTCGACCAAAAATAGCGGCTGTACGAGTCTCTGACGTGGCATCGCTTGGTCAATAAATACCAGCTATCCCTGGCAAAATTGCCTCTTGACAAACTAGAACGCATATTCTAAAATCAACCTTGACATATTCCGATATAGGAATATAATATAGGTCATGGCTCGCAGACCGACAACACACGATCCTTTCAATGCTGTCGCAGAACCGCGACGGCGAGAGTTGCTTGCAGCGATGGACACCGATGAGCTTTCGGTGAACGAGATTGTCGAAAGGCTTGGCTGGAACCAGCCGATGGTGTCGAAGCACCTCGGAGTGTTGAAGCAGGTCGGATTGGTGAAAGAGAGGCGGGCGGGCCGCCAACGTCTTTATCGCGTGAACGCAGAACGGCTCAAGCCGATCTTCGACTGGGTCAGTCCGTTTGAAAAATATTGGAGCGAACGTTTTGACCGTCTCGACGAAGTTTTAACGAGTATGAAAAAGGAGAAATAAGATGGCATCCAAAAATAGAATTGTTGTTACTGCAGAACCAGGCAAGCAGGACGTCCTCATCACCAGAGAATTCGACGCGCCGCGCGAGCTTGTCTTCAAAGCGCACACCGATCCACAGCTGTATGCAGAGTGGCTTGGCCCGCGCGGCTATGACATGGTGCTGGAAACATTTGAACCGTACAGTGGTGGCCGCTATCGCTATATCCATAAAGATCCGAATGGAAACGAATTTGCATTTCATGGCGTATTCCACGAAATCTCTGAAGACTTGATGATCCAAACCTTTGAGTTCGAGGGTCTCCCGGAAAAGGGACATGTCACGCTTGATACAATGCGGCTTGAGGCCCTACCAGGCGACCGGACCCGGCTTACGATCCAATCGCTTTTTCAATCAATTGCCGACCGAGATGGCATGGTCCAATCGGGGATGGAGCAGGGCATGACCGAGGGCTATGAGCGTCTCGACGAGTTACTCGCAACTTTATAAGAGAAACTAAATGGGAAAAGTAGTTTTCAATATGACAATGTCATTAGATGGCTTTGTTGCCGGTCTGAACGATAGTCCTGGCAATGGCTTGGGGGACGGTGGCGATGGTCTGTTCAACTGGTATTTCAGTGGTGATACCGAGGTCAAAATTTCGGAAGGGACACCGGTACTGAAGGTTTCATCGCAAAGTGCGGAAATCCTGAACGAGTCATTCAAGACGTACGGAGCGGGCGTATGGGGCCGAAAGACCTTTGATATTGCCCATGCCTGGGGCGGACATCCGCCGGGAACGCCCTGTTTTATCGTCACTCATAACGTACCACAGGAATGGGTAAAGGAAGGATCACCCTTTATTTTTATAACTGATGGTGTGGAGAGTGCGATTCGCCAGGCAAAAGCTACCGCAGGCGATAAAGATGTTGTCATTTGCACTGCCAGCATCCTGCAGCAATGTCTCAATGCCGGTCTCATGGATGAAATTCACATTGACATGGCTCCGATGCTGCTGGGCAATGGTGTTCGCTTGTTCGATCATCTTGCCATAAAACCAATAGATTTGGAAATCTTAAGGGTTGTCCATGCACCGGGCGTAATTCATCTTGCATTCCGCGTGGTCAAGTGACTGGCTATATTTCGGGCGAATGTCAAGTTCATCGTAAAGA
>DATHUN010000756.1:0-12186 GCA_035462205.1 Anaerolineales bacterium | reverse complement strand
GCCGGCGTTGTCGTGGCAAACGGATCAGACACCAACACCCCGGTCGGTACTCCCGGCGTCATCTTTCTCATGGATTTTTGCGGTACATGCCGCAGCTGCAAGCTTGGGTTCACACAGCAATGTCTGGCCAAACGGGCCGATATGGGATTCAACCAGGATGGGGGGTACGGTGCTTACGAGGTAGTGCACGAGAATATTTTTTTCCCTGTGGATGCCGGGATTCCTCTCGCCGAGGCCACGCTGCTCTTAGATGTTATGGGTACAAGCGGGCATGCGCTTCAGCGTGCTAAACTCATCCGCCCGGATATCGAATCGGTGATCATAGCAGGTGCAGGACCCATTGGAGTGGGCATCCTGGCCATGAGCCGAATCCTTTTGGGCGAAGATATCCCGGTACTCATCACAGATTTTGTAGACTACCGACTGAAACTTGCGGAACGATTAGGTGGGTTGGCGATCGACTTGAAACATCATAGCTTTGAAGAGGGATTGCGTCTCCATGGATTAACCTCTGTGGATGTCGCATTCGATAGCAGTGGAAAGACAGCAGCTCGCCGTGCCTGCCTGGATGTTCTAGCCCAACGCGGTGTGCTGGTGTGTGTCGGGCATGGACAAGGCTTGGATCTGACGGTTTCTCAAGATTTGATCGCCCCGGAACGAGCTATCTTAGGGAGTGAATATTTTCCCTATAGCGACTTATCCATAAACCTAGGATACCTCCGTCAGCATCGGGCTTATTTGAGCCAGATCATTACGCACCGCTTTCCAATCAAAGAGATACAGGCAGCTTTTGAAACCTTCTTTTCCGGCAACACTGGCAAGGTAATCGTTGAACAATGAGCGAAAAAAAGGTCAAGGTCGCTCTGATTGGTGCAGGGAACTGGGGTTGGCAACATGCGCGTATTTTTGCTGCCGACCCGCGCGTAGACTTCTGCGCGATCGCCGGGCGTAGCCTGGAACGCACTCAAGCGCGTGCCCGGGAATTTGGTGTGCGTCTTTATCTTGACATTGATGAAATGTTAACCAAAGAGCAGCCCGACTTGGTCAGTCTTTCCTTACCCAACCAGGGCCATTACGAAGCAACGTTACAGGTGATTCAAGCGGGTTTTCCATTACTGGTTGAAAAGCCTATCGTCTTTGATTTGAAACAGGCCGAGACATTGTTGCTGGAGGCTGAAAAGCGCGGCTTATTTTTCGCCATCAACTTCAATCACCGCTATGCAAAACCAGTACAGTTAGCTGCGGATGTCATCCAGTCTGGAAAACTGGGTGAATTGGTTTTCGCCACTTGGCGTTTTGGGGGTGAAGGGCCCAAGGGTCCTCCGCATGCAAACCTCATCGAAACCCAGTGTCATGGATTGGATATGCTCGAATACCTTTGCGGTCCTATCCAGTCCGTGATGGCTGAAATGACAGACAAAACAGGAAAGGGCTATACCACGCTGGCTCTTGCATTACAATTTGAAAATGGCGCGGTAGGAAGCCTGGTTGGATCTTATGATTCCTCGTACGCCTACCCCGTTACCCACCAGGTAGAGATCAATGGCACGTTGGGGCGTGTCTTGATCGAGGATACAGTGCGTAAATATGTTTACCATCCCACGGGCAGCGAAATAGGTGAAACCTGGCAGGCAGGATATTTCAATGATTTCGACCGTGAATTTCATCACACATTCGACAGGCATTGGAATGCAATGTTGACCGCTTTCCTAGCTGGGGAACCGCCTCCAATTCACGCCCGTGCCGGAGCGCGCGCGTTGCAGTTAGCGATGGCAGCCATTCAATCATTCGAGACAGGGAAACGGGTAGCCGTCTGATTTCAATTCAGTCTTGCTCAAAAATAGTATCGCGAGGTTTACGGGATCGGGGCCATGTCAATTCTATTCCAACTGACCGAGGAATAAACTTTAAGAAATGGAGTGTCTTGTTGCGTTTCTCGCTGAGATAATGCTGCCTTTGCCAGTTTCATACCATATACTCCGATTTACTAAGAAACCGGGTGGTTAAGTCAAATGGCTCAGAATTTAAAACGAGCACCGTGTTTTGATTGAGTTTCACATTCCGTTGAATAAATATATAATTCGTGAGAAAGGAATCAGCATTTTGTTTATTACTCTCGAAGGGCCCGAAGGCTCCGGCAAGACGTCCCATATTCCCCACCTGATCGAGTATTTGCGTGAAAAGGGCTATGTAGTATTTTCGACGCGCGAGCCGGGCGGAACGCCGATCGGCGAGCAGATCCGGGAAGTCATTCACGATTTGAAAAACCAGGAAATGCATCCGCGCACGGAAACGCTGCTCTACCAGGCGGCGCGCGCCCAAATCGTGGAGCAGGTCATCAAGCCACGCCTGGCGGACGGCGAGATCGTCATCTCGGACCGTTACTATGACTCCACGATCGCCTATCAAGGTTATGGCCACCAACAGGACCTGGAGCAGGTCCGCGCATTGGTAAAGTATGCCACCGGCGGGTTGGTCCCGGATTTAACGGTGCTTCTGGATCTGGATGTGGAAGAGGGACTGAAAAGAAAGAAAAAGGATAACGAGTGGAATCGTCTCGACGCGTACACAATTGAATTTCATCAACGCGTAAGGAACGGGTACAGCGAAATGGTGAAAGCGGAGCCAGAGCGCTGGGTGGTGGTCCAGGCGGGGCAGACATGGGAATCTGTGCAAAAGGAACTACGAACAGTCATTCTTGATTCATTAAAAGTCAGAAGTGAAAAAAAGTAGCTCCCTATTTCTCATGCAGAAAATGCATGAGTCGATCTGTTAATTTTCGAAACAATAATTTAATCTGAACCTTATGTATATCATCCTCTGGGAATACATCGTCAGGGCGGGTCACGAAGTCGAGTTCGAAAAGATCTATGGCGCTCATGGGGACTGGGTACAACTCTTCGAACAAGCCGATGGCTATCTCGGTACCGACCTAGTTCGCGATCCTGATACTCTTCTGCATTACATCACAATTGACCACTGGACTTCCTTCAGAGCTTACGATGTTTTTCATAAGAACCATCGTACAGCATATAAAGCCTTGGATGCGCGTTGTCAGTCGCTGACTGAGAGTGAAAAATGGATTGGAGCGGGGGATATCTACTCTGCTACCTAGCCGAAAGAACTATATTGCCCACTCTATTTTTGTCTTGACATCAGCACTTTGAGAGGGTAAATCTTAAGCTGTATTCTGCGTCAAAACAGTAGAACCGAATTCGTCACTCTGAGGAAGCGGTTATGGCGACCGAAGAGTCTAATGCTTTCCAATCAGAGATCCTTCGCTCAGGATGACATTCTTGTAACTTTTAGAGGTACACCATGAAAAATGCGCTTATTACCGGTGCTTCACGCGGACTAGGTTTGGCGCTTGCCCGTCAGCTTGCGCAACAAGGTTGGGGTCTCATTATTGACGCGCGCGGCAAGAAAGCTCTCGAACAAGCCGGACTCGAACTTGCGACAAAAACAAATGTAATTGCCATAGCGGGGGATGTGACGGCGCAATCCCATCGCAAAAAATTACTCAAAGCAGCCCAGGGACTTGGCGGTCTGGACTTGATCGTGAATAACGCCAGCCTGCTCGGCCCAAGTCCGCAGCCGCAGTTACTGGCTTACCCACTCGACGTGTTGGAAGAGGTTTACCGCGCCAACGTCATTGCGCCGTTAGCAATCATTCAGATGCTTCTTCCCGTGCTTAACCCAGATGCCTGCATCATTAACGTGACCAGTGACGCGGCTGTGGAGGCGTACAGCGGCTGGGGCGGATACGGCTCCAGCAAAGCCGCCCTGGAACACCTCAGTCATACTTTGGCGGAGGAGAATCCGTCGCTGCGAGTGTATTGGGTAGACCCTGGCGATATGCGCACACAGATGCAGCAGGAAGCATTTCCCGATGAAGATATCAGTGATCGTCCGCTGCCGGAAGAGTCCGTGCCAGGCTTACTTGCCCTGATCGAAGGCAAGGAACCCTCTGGTCGTTACCGTGCGCGCGAGGTTGTGGGATCAAAAGGATAAGTTATGAATACTCCTTTATCAAAGATAGAATTTTCTTTACCGCCGGCACTAGAGGCGAGTGCGCCGCCGGAAGCGCGCGGTTTGCGACGCGATCAGGTCCGCTTGATGGTTTCCAATTATTCGACCGATCATGTCGAGCATACGCGCTTCTACCAATTTCATAAATTCTTGAATGAAGGGGATGTGCTTGTCATCAATACCAGCCGAACGAGGAATTCTGCCCTGCTCGCAACACGAGCCGATGGCACGATTCTGGAATTGCATCTCTCTATCCACTTTGATAACGATCTTTGGACGGTAGAAGTGCGCAGCATGGATGAGGCCGGCAAGACCAAACATTTCGAAGATGTTCATCCGGGTGAAAACTTGAGGCTGCCCGGTGAGTCCACGGTTGTTTTGCAAGAACCATATGTCAGCGACTGCAACGATAATTTGAGACCTTCTGAAACATTATGGCTGGCTAAAATTCAATTTCCTAAGGATGTAGATGAGTATTTGGCGAGTTATGGTTTTCCAATTCGCTATAACTACGTCAAGGAACGCTGGCCGCTCTCGTTTTACCAGACCGTCTATGCCACGGAATCTGGTAGCGCAGAAATGCCATCGGCCGGGCGTCCATTCACATGGAGATTGTTGAAGCGCTTGGAAACAAAAGGAGTGCGAGTTGCTCCCTTGATCTTGCACACCGGAGTCTCCAACCTTGAAACGCATGAGCCGCCCTATAAAGAATATTATCGAGTGACGACCGAAACCGCGCAAATCGTAAACAAAGCACGCGCTTCCGGAAAGCGAATCGTCGCGGTGGGGACGACAGCCATCCGCGCACTGGAAACTGTTACAAATGGCGATAGAATCACCCATGCGGGCGAGGGATGGACATGCCTGGTCGTCACGCCGCAACGCGGACTTCGAGCGGTCAACGCACTGTTGACAGGGATGCACGAGCCCGAAGCCTCTCATCTGGCGATTCTGGAAGGGCTGGCGGGTTTGTCGCACATCAAGGTCGCTTATGACGAAGCTTTGCGAAAAGGCTATCTCTGGCATGAGTTTGGCGATCTACATTTGATATTGCCTTAATCAATCTCCTGTTTAATTAGGTAATCCAACCAGTAATGAATTACTCTCTTAATAGGGAGATTGCTTCTTCGGATAAAGCTCTCCTCGCGATGACATAATCCATTACAATTAATTTATGACTGCCGACTCCCAAAAAGACATCGAATCTCTAAAATCGATTGGTCGCATTTGTGCCGAGACCTTGCGCAAGATGATAACTGCCACGCGCGCCGGGATGACGACCCGCGAACTCGACGAAATTGGTCGTGCCTTTCTCGAAGCCCAGGGCGCGCGGTCCGCGCCGCAGGTGATGTATAACTTTCCCGGAGCAACCTGTATCAGCGTGTCACCGGTCATTGCACATGGCATTCCCGATTGTCGCCTTCTGCGTGAAGGCGACTTGATCCACATTGACGTATCGGCGGAGCTGGATGGTTATTACGCCGACACGGGCGCCTCCATGGTCGTCTCGAAGCGCGAACGCAATTTGGACAAATTGTTGGAGGCAACGAAAGCCACATTGACCAAGGCACTACACGCCGCGAAGGCGGGGAATCCCTTAAACGGAATCGGGCGTACGGTCCAGAATGAGGCCAGGCGGCGCGGGTTTAATGTCATCTATGATTTAACGGGGCATGGTATCGGGCGAAAACTTCATGAAAATCCAAAGGAAGTCCTGAACTTTTATAACCCGGCCGATCGGCGCATTCTCAACGAAGGGCTGGTGCTGGCGATCGAACCGTTCCTCACCACAGGGATCGGGCGCGTCGTTGAAGAAAAAGATGGTTGGGCACTCCGCACGATGGACCGTGCCATCGCTGCCCAATTCGAGCACACGATCCTTATCACGAAGAACGAGCCCATTATTCTGACAATGTAAGGGCGGACAGCCGTCCGCCCTGCTTGCTTTTCATTTTGATTTGCCGTACACTTGTTCTATAAAAAGGAGAGGCGTATGGCAGAATTTTCCATCCCACGACATTTCGAAAACAAAGACCCGGTTGTGAAATCCATCTATGAACGAATTTTGAATGAGTCGCGCAAATTTGGTATGGTGACCGAAGAGCCCAAGAAAACCTCCATTCATTTGGTGAACAAATCTGCATTTGCGGGGGTGATGACGCGAAAGAAAGCTTTGATTTTGAATATCAAATCTGCCACACCGATCAAGCATGCTCGGATTACGAAGAGCGAACAACTGTCTGCCAGCCGCTTTCACCAGGAAGTGAAATTGACCTCACCCGACGAGGTGGATTCTGTTTTAGTCGGATGGTTGCAAGAAGCGTATGCGATCAGCAGCTGAGCATGATAAACCTGCATCTATTTTCTATGCCCGGAAAAGATGACCTTCGTTATGTCATCGAAGCGAGCCGGCCTTACCTCGATGGTAAGCAGGATCCGATCGTCGCCTATATGCCGCTGGCATCGCTGTACGCAGAACGCTGGAGGCGGATGAATGAAGGGGCCTTTGATGGATTGGCGCAACTGGTGGAGATTAATGCCGAATTGATGGCGCAAAGAGAAATGGAAGACATCCTCCGTGATGCGGCTCTCGTGTACATCCCCGGTGGAAACACATTTCTTCTTAATCATCGCCTGCATGCCAGCGGCGTCATGCCCCATCTGAAAAAGAAAATCCAGAACGGTTTGCCTGTGATTGGTTTTAGCGCCGGGATGATCGTGTGCGGACCGAATATTCTGACCGCCAAAGATATGAACACGGTCGAGACCACGCACTTCGACGGTTTGCACGTCACCCCGTTCAATTTTCTGGCGCATTACCCGAAGGATGCCTACGGCCAATCGGTCTTGGACACATGGTTGGGCGATTATCATTTCTTCCACGATAATCCGGTTATTATGCTTTGTGATGATGCTTATATCAAAGTAGACGGAAAGAAAACGTCACTTGTGGGCGGCGAAGCATATATCCTGCGCAAGGATCAGGAAAAGGAACGAATCGAGGAAGGCAAATTGATCAATATCTAGGAGGTTGAGGATGACGGAACAATGGATCCCCGAAAATAAAAATGAGCTGATGGCTGCGATCAAGCGCGAGTGGGGGTTATTGATGGATGTTGTGGCAAGACTGGATGAAAAACAGATGACTGCGCCGGATGCCGGAGGCTGGTCGCCGAAGGACAACCTTGCTCATCTCTCCGAGTGGATGAACTCGCTCATGGGCTATCACATGGACCGCCGACCGCCGCACGAGGTGATGAACCTGCCCGAAGAAATCACCCGTGGCTGGGATATGGAGATCATCAACCCCGAGTTATTCGAGCGTAATAAGAACCGTCCAATCCAAGAAGTGGTGGATGAATTACGCCAAACTTATGACAGGTTAGTTGCCAAACTAGAAGCTACACAATTTGAAGACTTGATGAAACCGCGTCATGCCGAGGATCCGGAGAAACGTCCGTTATTGCTATGGGTGCTCGGCGATACGAGCGACCATTTCGCCGAACACCGCGCGACGATTGAAAGAATGTTATGAATTGTAAGGGCGACCCAGCGGGCCGCCCTTCCGCGTTATTCATCCTCTCCGCCAGCATCCCCTCCCAAATCCGGAATCGCTTTTTCGATATCGTCCGGACTTTGACCGGATTCCAGCCGGTCGACCACTTCGTCGAACTCGGGCGGCAGGTCTTCTCCCATTTCCTGCCCCATCTTGCGCATCATTTGTCCCATGGCTTGGGGATCGTCTTCGAGTCCCTCGAAGCCGGAGAAATCATCCGCCATGGATTCCATGCGCGTCTCCTCCGATTTCGCAATGCGGACCTTCGTCATGCGGCGACGAACATCCTTGCTGCCGCAATGCGTGCAAGATACGGGCACCTTGCCATACTCCGCAAACGTTTGAAACACCTCGAAGCGCTGGTGGCAATTGTTGCAGATAAAGTCATAAGTGGGCATCTCCGTATTTTACCGCTCCTATGATAAGTGAGTAAATGTTGTACAGGTTTGTAGTCTAAACAAAAGTTTTGAATTTAATAGATTCGGCTGTACCCCGGAACGGAATCAAAGTAGCTGTGGAAAGAGGCGCAACCCTGTCCTTGAGATGATAAAATAATGCTGTCACGCTGCGCGCGTTGCCGCTTGTCTCGCCAATCATGAAACTTCTCGCTACCTTCTGCAGGCTGAGATTCAAACCTCAAGTTTAGATGGTTAAGCGGCACTCTGCACTACAAAGGAGAAAAAATGGCTGATCGTTTTAACCTGTCTGGCGACTTTCGGGGCGCGATTGTCAACATCAAATCCACTCTGACGAATGTGCAGCAAAGCATCGGCGAAATACGCTCTACAGATGAGACGGCGCGCAAAGAACTCGAGGCTCTGATCGGACAATTGAGTGAAGCGCTGCAAATGGTCCCGGTTGAAAAGCAGGAACAAGCGGAAGCCGTTGCCGAAACTGCAAAAGTACTTGTTGAGACTGCCAAGGCGGAGAAACCGAATAAGACGATGCTTCAAATCAGTGGGGAAGGATTAAAACAAGCGGCGCAAAACCTGGCGGGGGTGATGCCAACGGTTGTCACTATCGCCAGCCAGATCGTTATGACCGTTGCAAAACTGACCGGCGCCATATAACAACTCCTTCTATTGAGAGATCAGCAAGCTATGGCTGACGGACCCGCTTCTCCAGAAAAACCATCCTCGACCTCCAAATCGCAGCGCCGCAAGAAATCTGATCAATCAGTGCCTGTCGATCCGGACGCCAGCAAACCCAAGCGACGGAAGATAGCGCGCGGAGATAATTATGACCTGTCGGGAGATTTTCGCGGGGCGGTCATTAACATTAAGTCCACCATCGTCAGCAGCGCGGAAGTTAAGGATATCGAGGATTTGCCGCCCGAGCCGGGGGAGGCGCCTTTTCAGGGGTTGCAGTACTACGATGAGAAAGATGCTGACCGCTTTTTTGGGCGCGAAAACCTAGTTGCGAAAATTGTCGGGCGTTTAGCAAACGACCGTTTCCTGGCAGTAATCGGCGCCTCGGGCAGCGGAAAATCGTCGGTCGTGCGAGCGGGCGTGATCCCGGCGTTAAGGCGGGGAGAACGTCTGCCGGATGGATCGCTGCCGCCGACAGATAGCGGCCAGTGGGAGATTCGCACATTTACTCCGAGCGCCCATCCACTGGATGCGCTGGCTGCCACGCTGACGCGTGAATCGGAGTCGGTTCAGGCGGCAACGGCATTGCGCGCGGACCTTGCCCAGGAAGCCTCGGCTCTCAGCCTGATTGCGCGCCGCCTGCTCGCGCAAAACGGTAAGAAACGCCTGATGCTGGTGATCGACCAGTTCGAGGAAGTCTTTACCCAGTGCCGTGAAGTTGATGAGCGCAATGCGTTCATCGAAAATTTGCTGCATGCGGCAGATCCGGCCGATGCGCAGCCGCTCGTGATCCTGCTTACCCTGCGCGCAGATTTCTACGCTCAATTGGCAGCTCATGACCGGCTACGGGAGCTCATTTCTCAACATCAGGAATTCATCGGAGCGATGAACCGTGAAGAGCTGACACGCGCCATCCTTCAGCCCGCAGCCTTGGGAAAGTGGAAAGTTCAAGAGGGGCTGGTCGAGGTCATTCTGAATGACCTGGGCAGCGAGCCCGGTGCTTTGCCGTTGCTTTCTCATGCGCTGCTGGAAACATGGAAACGTCGCAGAGGGCGGGTGCTGACTGTATCCGGTTACACCGGCTCAGGTGGGGTCCATGGCGCCATCGCCCAGACTGCGGAAACGGTTTTTCGCCAGCGGTTATCAACTGAGCAACAGCCCATTGCCCGTATGATCTTTATCAAGCTAGCCGAGATCGGTGAGGGCACGCTGGATACGCGGCGGCGGGCATCATTTTCCGAGTTGATCACCCGCGCTACCGACACGACAATCATTGATACGGTGCTGAGCATTCTGACCGATGCACGGCTCGTGACAACCGGCACGCTCGAACCGGGTGATATCCGTATCGTGGAAGTGGCTCACGAGGCACTTATTCGGGAATGGCCCACGCTGCGCGATTGGCTCGATCAAAATCGCGAGGGACTGCTCCTTCACCGCCAGCTGACAGAAGATACCAACGACTGGATCAAATTGGGGCGTGACCCTGGCGCTTTGTACCGCGGCGTGCGCCTGCCGCAAGCATTAGAGTGGGCAAAAGCCAACACAGATCTGGTGAGCTTGACGGAACAGGAATTTCTGGACGCCAGCCGGAAGGCGGAAGAAGAGGAAAAAAAACAAATTCAGCGTTTGAGGCGCGCCCGACGGGTGCAAATCACGCTGGGAAGCACCGCGGCGATCCTCGTCCTGGTCGTGGCGGCGGTCATTTTGGCTGTGAATGGAGCGTTCGCTCCTCGCCAGATGAATGGCATCTTCAACGTCGCTGTGGCTGAATTTGGCGAAATGGGCGCCGATGGGGTGAGCCGTCCGTCTGCCGCTGGGAAGCAGATGAGCGAATGGACGGTCACGTACCTGCGGGAGGAACTCGAAAAGGAAGACCGCAATATATTGATCTGGCCCGATCAAAGCAACATATTTAGACGTACGAAGGTGCCGCTTATCCAGCCATCTGCCGCCGGGGAGGCAGCTTTTGATATCAGTGCTGACCTGTTGATCTACGGCTATATCGATACTCGCGCCACGCCAGCGCAGCTGGTTCTGAATTTCTGGGTTGCCCCGCAGAACCAATATCAATTTGAGGATATTCAAGGGAATATCCAGATCGGAAAACCCATCCGGATTGTAAATCTCCAGGATCCCGGCATTGGCGTACAGGGTGAGTTGGAACGCCAGTCTGCTGCGGTGGCGTTCGTGGCGATGGGGCTGGCACAGGAACAATTGGGTCAATCGGAAGATGCATTGGCGGACTTTTTAAGGGCGGAAGAAACGGCGCCACAATCCGAAATGGTGAAGTTCTTTATCGGGCGAGAATATCTTTTTATCTCAGATCTGCAGCCTGAACAACAGGAGGAGCTCTGGCAGAAAGCCGAGAATGTACTTCAGCAAGCCATAGGTATCAATGATACGTATGCCCGTGCTTATATTGCTCTCGGTGCGCTATATATGAAACGGGGGACCAGCCGGGTAAATGCAGCTCTCCAGGCAGACCAGCCTCCCGACCCGCAGGCGGCGCAGTGGGTCGAACACGCAATCGAGGCTTATCAAAAAGTATTGCAGTTAAAACCAGACCCACAGCAATATGGAATCCCCGTGGAAGATGTTGCTCGCCTGGGTCTGGCTAACGCTTACAGATTGCAAGGCACGATTTTTCTTCTCCGGGGAAATGTGGATTCTGCATTACAGGATTTCGTCGATGCGATCCAGCTCTTGGAAGCAAGCCGCACTGTATTCGAGGCTTCCGTCGCTGACCATGAATCCTATCGCCGTTATTTGGCGCAGACCTATGAGTATCTCGGCATTACATACCAGTGGCAGGCATCAACATTTGAAAAAGCACAAAACTACGATGCGGCGCTGAGTTCATACCAGAAATCACTGGACGCGTTTAATCAATGTGTTCGTCAAGGCGAAGTTTCACCGGACCTGATCATTCAAAATGACATTGTCGCAAATGTTTGTCAGCCGAAGCTGGCGGAAGTCCAACAGACGTATAACGAGCTTAATGGAGGGCAATGATGATGGGAAAGATGTTCGCTCATCGCATAACTTTATCCCTGTTGGCCGCATGGATGGTCATTTCTTGCAACCTCTTGAGTGCGCCAGTGTCTACGGCTACTGTGGTGTCGCCACCGACAAATACACAGGAGATTGCCGCCAATCCGACCGATACGGAGAGCGCGCAGCTGACATCGACCAGCGAAATTCCTCCAGCGACTACTGCTGCCAGTGCGGAGGCAAGCTGTACCGTTCTCCAGGATCTGAACTTGCGCTCCGGGCCCGGCACTGCTTATCGCCCGCCGATCCGTGCCCTGCCTGCAAATAGCATTTTGACCCCTCTGGGGTTCGCGCCGCAGGGGATTCCCGGGGGCACATGGGCGTATGTGCAGGATCAAGCTACCCAGACGAAAGGCTGGGTGAGCGCAGGTGCTCAATATATTTCGTGCAATGTGGAACTGGCTGCCTTACCTGCTGTTCCCTTTGGCACCCCGCCTCCACCGCCGCTGCCCAAAGCCA
>DATHUN010000755.1:0-3380 GCA_035462205.1 Anaerolineales bacterium | reverse complement strand
GCTCTGGTCAATTTGCAGGAAGCGCAGTCAAAAGATGAGCGCATCCGCGCCGGAGAAAATGCAAAGCGTGCCCAGGAGCGTCTCAGCGCGTTGCTGACAGATCTGCGCAAGCTTGCCGACCTCGAGGAACGCCAGATCGAGCGTGAGAAAGTGGATGTGCCGGATCTGCTGGATGATGTAGTTGAGGCGGCGCGGACTATCCCAGCCTACGAGGGACGCAACATCAGTCTCTTCGTCACGAAAATTCCGTCACCGTTCCCGTGTGTGATCGGGGATCGCGACCTGCTTGTTTTAGCCATGTACAACCTTGTCGAGAACGCCCTGAAGTTCACATCCGCAGACGAGCCGGTGGAAGTCCGCGCCCTGGAGGATGGAAAAGCCATCGTAGTCGAGGTCGCGGATTCGGGCGCGGGAATTCAATCCGAAGACCTAGCAAAGATCTTCGAGGAACTCTACCGTGGCAATAATGCCCGTGGCACGGAAGGCAGCGGCTTGGGTCTGGCGCTGGTCAACCGCATCGTGACGCTGCACGGTGGCCAGATCTTCGTCCGCAGCCGCCAGGAGAATCCACGCGGCACCGTGTTCACGGTGCGCTTGCCGGAAGGGAGATAAAGCGGTCGGATCAGGCAGGGGGAAAATCGTGAAAATTGCAAAATTCAATGGATTCCAATCCAAAAAAATTTAGAGCACGGTTACAGAACTGTGACATCCCTGCTACAGCCTTGTAACAGTGGGGATGTATAGTTAGGGTATGAAATCTTTACCCATTATCACGGACGATGAAAAGGACCTGATCAAGGCTGCGCAGCGGGGCGACCTGAATGCATTCAATGCATTGATCCTCCGTTACCAGAACCTGTTGTTCGGTATCGCTCTACGGATGTTGGGCGATGAAGATACGGCTTCGGACGCGGTGCAAGAGGCGTTGATTTCCGCCTTCAGTAAGTTTCGTACATTCCGCGGCGGTTCCCTGCGGAGCTGGCTGGCACGAGTGACCGTCAACGCCTGCTACGACGAGATGCGCCGTAAACGCCGCCAGCGCGAAGTGCCCCTGGAGCAGTTCAATGTCGAGGGTGACGAGGTGGAGGATCTTTCCTGGATGGTCGATCCTGCCGCGCGTCCGGAGGAGCGCTATGACTCATATGAAATGGAAAGTGCTATCCAGGAATCGCTGGGTCAGTTAACGCCTGCTTATCGTGAAGCGCTGGTGCTGGTGGATATTGAGGGCCTTTCCTACGAAGAGGCATCGGTTGCCGCGCAGGTACCCGTAGGGACGGTCAAGAGCCGCCTGGCTCGCGCTCGCTTGCAGATCCGATCTTCGTTACAGGGGTACAGGGATTTACTGCCATCCCAGTATGTGACAGACATGGCATGTGCCGTTAGCGTCTGCTAAATATTCCCCGAAAAGGAATTTTCTAAAAACTCTAGTTCCGTCATTTTGAACAATGACGGAACTTATTTCGAGAGGCTAAGAATGCAGAAATTCTTTGTTGTGCTAATCCTGTTCACGTTGCTGCTTTCAGGCTGCGGCACGTTTGAAGTGTATCTAGAAACCACGCCGGCTGCCGAATCCTCTATTCCTCTGGCGGCATCGGCGACGGTGGAACCTAAACTTTCTTTGTACTCCACCTCGGAACAAATTCAGCATGCGATGTTGGAAAGCGCAACAAAATGGAAATCCATTTGGATGGATGGAACGGTCACGAACTATGTGATGCCGCAGACGGACTCACAGACCTCGATCAGGCGCGAGCAGGTGTGGATTGATTTGACTACAAATTGCTTCCGCATCGTGACCGGACCGGTTGAGGGCGCGGCGGAACAATTTCTGACTTCGGATGGCGCGACTGTTTTAAAAATGGATCTGAAAACTGGGGAAAGTCAATCCAGCCCGCTGCCGGATTTTGCACAGGTCGGTGCCTTTGTTCCTACTTTGCAACCGGGTAATGCTTATCCTCAACCACTGTGGGGACAGATCGGCACGCCACTTTCTGAGTTGGCATTCACTTCTGATTTTGCCCAAAATGAAGGCACATTCAAGCCCATCGCACAGGAAATGATCGCGGGACGGGAAGCGCTCGTCGTCGAATGGACGTACGCACAAAATGATCTGCCCTCTTGGAGCATGTGGCTCGACACCAAGACCGCCGTCATTTTGAAGATGCAGAATTTTGACAAGGCGGGTGGAGCCACGATTCGAAACGAAGTCGTTGTCAATCAGGTCGGCTTTGACGACGTATTTGCGGACTCGCTTTTTGGAATCCCATCCTCCTCGCCACAGTTCAGCGATATCAATGGGCAGCCTCAAACTGTCGAAACGGGGGCAGATGCACCGTCCGGCAGAGATGCACTTGGCGAGTTGTATTTCTTTACCCTACCACACCAGGCAAATGCATCCGCACAGTTAGTCCGTTTGCCAGGCATGTGCGTGACCGGCCTAGCAACCTGTCCAAAAACAGAAACAGTTGTACCTCCCTTCCCGCTTAATTTTTCCTTAACACCGTTTTCCTGGTCACCGGATGGAAATTATGCTGCCTTTGCCTATCCGGATCACCCCGCTGGCACACCCTACAAGCTATGGCTTTTCGACCCTGCCGCGAACACTTGGACGTCCTTGTGGGAATACGCCTATATCGATCCGCCGATGTGGTCGCCGGATGGGAAGTGGATTGCGTTTCGCCAACAGGATGGTTTCGGTGGTGAGGATGTGATGGTGATTCGACCTGACGGTTCTGATCCGAAGAATCTAACCATTGGAAACAACCTGCCCGAGGATGGCAGACCCTATGTGATGGATGGCTGGATCACCGGGAATATTATCGTTCGCTCGGCGAAACCGGGTCAGGAGGGCACGGTGTATCTTATCCGTGTTACGGATGCGAAAGTGCGACCGATGTTCGATACGTTATTGACCAAGTCCGTGTTCATTCCGTCCAACGATGGTGCCTGGCTGGCATATGATGACTATAGCTATGACACTCAAAAGCATACGCTGTATGTGACCGAACCGGACGGTGCAAACCCTATCGAAGTGGCAAGCTTTGGAGGAGGCAGTGTATATCCAATTGTTTGGTCACCCGATAGCTCGCAGATTGCTTTCGCCTATTCCAAAAACGTTACCAATGGCGAACCGACCGCCGATGTGTATGTGGTCAAGCGCAATGGGCGCGGTTTGACGCATGTATATAGCGGTGTGACCGTCGGTTCCCTAATGTTTTCTCCCGACGGAAAATCCTTACTGGTGAATGAAACGACTTCTGCGACAGGCGGTCATCTTTTTATTGTGAATCTCAATACGTTGGAGCAGCGCCTGCTCCAGGCTCCGGGATTATTGCTGGATGCCGATTGGACCATGCCCTCCTGGAGAAAGTGACCACCCT
>DATHUN010000754.1:0-3171 GCA_035462205.1 Anaerolineales bacterium | reverse complement strand
TAGAAACCGCTTGTTTTGAATCAGAGGGGAGTTTCAGAGGACTATAGATGTCGCGTGCTGCGTGGGTCGAACGCGTCACGCAATCCATCACCTAACAGGTTGATACAGAGGATAATAAAAATGATAAAAAGGCTGGGGAAGACCCACATCCACCAAGCGCCGCGGATCAGGAAGGACTGCGCTTGTTGCATCATGTTGCCCCACGTAGAAGTAGGCTGCTGAACGCCGAGACCGAGGAAGGAAACATATGCCTCGGTGAGGATAGCGCCTGCTAATCCTAGTGTAGCAGAAACAATAATGGGACCCAGCGTATTGGGCACGAGATGACTGAAGAAGATACGGCTATCACTTGCGCCGAGGGCTCTGGATGCCGAAACATAATCCAACTCTTTCAACGATAACACATTGGCGCGCACAATACGAGCAAGGTACATCCAGGAGGTGACTCCGATGACGAGGATGACAATACCGATACTACCACTGAAGGTACGTCCTAGAATAACGACCTGCCCGGCATGACGGCCAATAAACTTCGCCAGCACAATCAGGAGGAATAACGACGGAATGGCAAGCATGGCTTCAGTGAATCGCATCAGAACGTTGTCAACCCAACCGCCATAATAGCCCGCGATGCCACCCACGACTGTACCAAGCGAGACCGCAATAATCACTGCTAAGATCCCGATAAAAAGTGAAATCTGGCCACCATAAATGATTCGGAAGAAGACGTCGCGGCCGACGCTATCTGTACCGAACCAATGCTCACTGGATGGACCCGTCAAACGATTATATAGATCTGTATCATTGGCGCGACTCTCAGGAAAGATTATTGACCCGCCAATGATAAAGAGCAAAAGCAAAATAACGCCGATTCCGCCCAGCAACGCCATATGGTGCTTGAGGAAGCGCCGCCAAATTAGCTGTGTGGGACTTAGTGCGCTTCTATCCGCTTCCCTTATAAAAACTACAGCGGCAGGAGTGGTCGGTTCAGCAATATCAGGATTAAGACTCATGGCAATTTCTCCTAGCTCAGGCGAATACGGGGATCAATCACTGTATATGCCAAGTCAACAATAATTGTGAAGAATACTACTCCAGTGGAAGTTAAAAGGAGTACCCCTAACACAACTGGATAATCGCCACGTGCAGCATATTCCCAGAACAGTCGCCCCATGCCGGGCCAAGAGAAGACGGATTCAGTGACCAGCGCGCCTCCCATCAGGAAGGGAATATCCAAACCTATGATAGTAACGAATGGCAGGATCGCATTTCGGAGGGCGTGTTTGTAGAGGGTGACCCTTTCCGTCAGACCTTTCGCCCGTGCCGTGCGGATAAAGTCTTGACTTAAGACCTCCAAAATACTTGACCGGAGGAAACGTGAATATCCAGCAGTTTGAATTGCTACAAGACAGAAGACCGGGAGAACGAGATGGCGAGCCATTGCAACAGGGTCTTTGGGGTTCCAGATATCTGCGCCTGTTGGCAGGTAGGGCAAGCCCCAAAGTTTGAACTTCACAGCAAAAATCCAAATCGAACCCAGTGCAATGAAGAAAATGGGCATGGAGTATCCAATAAAAGATAATGAGGTAATCAGATTATCGGTGAAGGAATATTGCTTGATTGCCGCAACTAACCCAAGAATCAGAGAGACAATGATGATGAAAATTTCGGCAGTACTCATGAGGATCAAAGTCATCGGCAGGCGTTGCTTGATCATCATGAGAACAGGTTGGTGCGAGAAGAAAGATGACCCCAAATTACCCTGCAGAGCCAGACCTAGCCATTTGATATATTGGACTGGCACGGGCTGATCAAGTCCGAGACTGTGACGCAGGGCTTCACGGTCCGCGGCTGTCATACCCTGTTTAGTGGCATACTGCGACATCGGATCAGAGGAATAATGGGTTAACACGAAACACAACAAGGTAATAATAAAAAGAATAAATATGGCCTGGAAAAGTCGGCGCACAAGGTATGACCACATAATGTACTCCTCTCATAATATCGATGAAACTGCGTTCACAGAAATTCTACCCGTGTGAATTTTACTCGCGTGATATTGTGGAACTGCTTTGCACTTAGCGATAGCCCCGCGGCGTCTTGAAACACCACAGGGCTATCGACTATATTAACGCACGATCTTACTGATTCACATCAAACATTTCAGCATCCCAGAAGGCATTGGCATAGCCGGAGCTAGGCGGAAAGACCAAGCGATCGTTGTACGCGTACACATTCGCGCGTGCATAAAGCGGGACCATCAGCACGTTGTCGTACATGTATTGCTGGATCTTATCGTACACTGCCTTACGAGTCGCAATATCTGCACTCGCCAGACCTTCGTCCCACATCGCATCCAGCTTGGGATCGCAGATGTGGTAGTTGTTCGCACCGCTCGGGTTATCTTTGCTCGTCACGTCTGCGCAGTCCCAGTTGCTCTTGGCATCCGGGTCGGGATAGTAACCGGTGGTGAAGATCGCCATATCGAACTTGCCGAGTGGCATATCAGCGCCTTCGGTGTAAGAACCAAAGAATGTACCAGCCGGGAGATGGTTTGGCTTGATATCAATACCGATCTTCTTCAGGTCAGCTTGAATGGCTAAGACATCGTCGATGCGCCGTTGAGCGTTGGTGGTTTCGATGCCAAGTGAGAATTTAACTGGCTGGCCATTGCAAGTGCCCGCGCGGATGCCATCGGCACCCTTGGGATAACCGGCTTGATCCAAAAGCTGATTGGCTTGATCCGGATCATACGGAAGGGGAGTGATACTGGTGTTGTTCCAGGAGGAGTTCGGCCAGAGTGTGGCAATGAACGCCTTCTCATCTTCTTTCAGGTAGTTCTTGATGAAGGATAAGCGGTCGATGCCGAGCCCAATCGCCTTGCGGACGTTCACATCTTGGAACGGGCAGAAGCCATCTACATCGCTCTTGCCCTGGCCATCCGTACCGGTGGTTGTACCAAGATTGAAGAACAGGTGCTCGAAGTCAGGAGAGGGATCGACGCGCAGGTGGATGCCATTCGGCTCCATCGCCGTAACTGCCTCGATATCAGACTCAGCCAGGTTGACCATCAAATCCACATCGCCAGCCTGTAACGCTGCGAGGCCTGCTTCAGGATCAGACACGAATTTGATCTGGATCGCATCGAGCTTGGGCTTATCGCCAAAGTAA
>DATHUN010000753.1:0-7095 GCA_035462205.1 Anaerolineales bacterium | reverse complement strand
CGCACGCGCCGCACGAATGCGATCATACCAAAAATAATTAGAACCAAAACGAGCAGTACTCCTGCAATCAGAATGACCAAATTAAATGTGATTCGTCCTCTGCTAAAACCCGGTTGCACTTCGATCGCCAGGAAATCTGTCCGTTCGATGGAGGAGCCATCCGGTGCGAGGGCAGTGACGACAATATCGACGGCGTGTGTGCCGGATTCGTGCGGTGACCAGCTGGTAGAAACATTCTGACCGGTTGGAAAATTGACCGTTTCTGTTTTCCCCTCAGGACTTTTGATGACGGCCTGCGCCTGGGTGATCTGCAAGGGTTGGCTATTCAGCGATACATTTGCCGTCAAGGTCACCTTTTCGTTCAATTGCGGGACGAGGGTGCTGGATGCGGTTTCAAGCTTCGCGCCGCCGACGAAGTAGACCGAGATCGCGAAATCGGTTCCATTGGCGGGCGTGGACTCGGTCGCCTGGACGGTGACCTTCCAAGGACCGGGGCGCGGGTTTTGGAGTCCATAACCGAGATAGAGCAACGACGATGGATCGTCAATGCGGATGAAACCATTGGCCTCGGCGTTGAGCTGAATCACATTTCCACTCGCGCCGCGCACAATCGTCGTCACCGAACGGGAGGCGTCATACAGCGCGAACGCGGCAACGGTGATGTTTGGTTCGATGTTGATGGTCAACTCGGTCGAGCCGCCTTTATTTAGATGGCCGGTGTAGACGCGCGTAAAGTCGAGAGGTGACTCGGCTTGCGAAACGGGAGCGGAGTCCGGTTGTGCTACGAACGAGCCGGCTGGCTTTTCCAATAGAGGCTTAACAAAATCCGTGAATGCTTTTGCGGAGGATGTCAGGTCGCTGTGGATGTCGTCAATTTTGGAAGATTGCAGCAGGATGGCGTTAACACTTTCGAAGGAAACGACCGTATCGTTGGGAATCTCTGCACAAGGCGATTTGAAGGAATCGGTGATCGCTGTGCCACCCAGATCATAGAACTCGACTCCCTTGCGATGCGTAATCTGCTGGTTGAAGACATTGCGCATATAGCTCTCGCGGATCTCGATTGAGGCCGGCAGGAAAAATCCGAGCGCGGCGGGCAGCACCGAACAGTCGGAGCCGCCCATCGGCGAGCCGAGCATGATGAGCTGGGCGACGTCACGGTCTTGCATGAGGCGGTCCATGTAATAGCGTGAGATCAAGCCGCCCATGCTGTGGACAACTAGGTCCACCATTTCTGCACCCGTCTGTTTTTTGACGCTGGCAATATATTGCCCGAGGATCTCGGCGTTCTGTGCGATCGTGTTCGTGTGACCGGTCGGATTTGTAATTTGCCCGGTATTCATCGTCCCAGGTACTTGTCCATCGCCGATCGCAAAACCTTGCAAACCGATCGAGTTGAGAAAGCCATCCGCCTGCAGATACGACTTCCATGTTTGCCAATTGGAAATGAAACCGTGCACCAGAACCACCGGACGTAGCGCGACCGCAATCGGATTCGATTCGCCGATTACTTCGCCGCGGCTATTTTTTGCCTGGATGATACGCGTATCTTGAGCTATCCCGCCTGGATCCCAATGCCAGCCCAGAGCAGAAAACGAATCTGTTATACAGGAGGTTTTTCCGCTCGGAATGATACAAGATCCAGCAGGTAGGGACGTATCACCCAATGTGAATGTGATCCTCTCTTGCACCGAGACCTCTTGCGGAAGTGTGATATGAATACGAACGCTGTCCCCATCGGTAATTTGAGTGGTCGCTTCATTCGCTCGATTGAGAAGTGTGGTGGTAGTTCCTTCGGTTTGTTGCGGTGGATTAAAGCTTTGTGTAAGTAGAGCAGTCAGAAGGACGATAACAATCAAAACCCGTTTGCGCATGATGGCTCCCATAAGATGATCATCAAAAATTATAACAACCTGCAAATGAAATGCTTAAATAAAAACAACACCGTCACAAATAGGACGGTGTTTGCATTTGCTCCCAGCGCCGTCCCCGGCGCTGGGATTCCTTGTAACCGCCGCCGGGGACGGCGGCATGAGCTTATTACTTCCCCACCACCGACTGGCTGCGCGCCCGAAGTGCGGAGAGTCGCTGGCGGAGGCTTGCGAGGGTGGTTTCGGTTTTATCGATGCGCTCGCGCTCGGTATGGACATAACGGATATAGGGCGTGATCCCATCTTTGAGTCGCTGGACTGCATTCTTGGTCTCGCTATTAAAGGATGTGGTCAGCGTTTCGAGCAGGTTCGTGCGCAGGCTGGTCATCTTCTCTTTGAAGCTATCCTTGGCTTGCTTGCGTTTATAAGGGATGACAAAGAATCCGACAATGGCAAGCGTGCCTGCCGCCAGGATGCCTGTGACGTCCAGGCTGGAGGACAGTACCGCGGCGGTGACGATGGTGCCCAACCCCACCGCGCCAATCTCCAGCAGTGCGGTCTGCGCCACGGCGGATTCGACATGGGAGGCAAGCTCACTCGCTTCGCGATCGCGGTCATAGGTCTCGACAATGCGCTGGACAGTTTTCCCCATGGAATCGATCAACTCCCGGCGGCGCATTTCGCGCGGTTCAATGCCTCCACCGACGATCTGCTCGGTGTGCAGGGCACGGCGCCGCTGTACATAAGTCATGACACGTTGCCATTCCTGCAGATCTTTTTGCACCAGCCAATCGATCAGGCGCTGGACCTGACTTTCAATTTGCTGCGGGACATCGGTCAACACCTTCTTTTCAAACTCAGCCCGCACCTTATCGCCGCGAACTAATTCCTGGATGTTCGTCAGGCGCATGGTGGTATCGAAGAAATCAAGTCCACGCTGCTCGAGGCGATGCAGAATGTTTTCAACTTCAGCCAGGCGCGGTGTTAGTTCATTTTGTAGGTCACGTTCATAGTCCGTGACGGTCGATTCCAAGGATGCGGCCGTCTGCAAATCCTCCTTGATCTCGTCCGCCTGATTCTGCGTGACATTCGAAATCTGGGTAATGATATTCTCGGCGACACCCAGAGGATTATTGAACTTTAATTTGAGCCGCTGCGTATCGTCGAGCGTGGAGGTGATATATCGCTCGAGGGCATCTATTCCGCTGGTGGCACGCAGGCGGTTGCGTTCTTCCAGATTCGTTTCAGCAAGTGCGCGCTGCGCCAGCCGGGCGGAGACCGGGAAGAATTCCGGGATATCTTTCAAGACCATCGTGGCATGTTTGAGCACGAACGAGCGCACTTCTTCCAGTGCCGCTTCATCTTCGACAATGTCCGCTTTGTTCAACACAAAGACAACCTTTTTGCCCCAGGCAAGGATGCGCTCGAGGAATTGTCGCTCGCTCTCGGTGAGAGGATGATCGGCAGAGGTGGTGAACAATACCAGATCGCTGCGCGGCACGAATTCTTCCGTCAATCGTTCATGATAACGGATGACCGCATTCGTTCCCGGTGTATCGACGATATTGAGTTCCTTTAGCAAAGGCAGTGGATACGTGTAAATGGCAAAGTTTTCGTCGACAATTTGCTCGGCAATCTTCTCGCCCCATTTGACCAGCGTCACGCGCGAAGTGGTCGGCGTGGCACCTTCGAGTAAGACCTTCTCACCCATTAAGGCATTGACCAGGGCGCTCTTGCCGGCATTGAATTCGCCCACGACCACCATCAGAAATAATTCGTCTAATTGCAGGATAGCATCCTGCAGGGTCGCCAGCGATTCGCGCGGGACATCGAGCTCTGCCAGGGCGAGCCGCATCTCAGATAGAGCCTCTTTTTCGTCACGCAGGAATTGCGCTTGTGCATCCGTCAACATGGATTGGCGCATACATGTCCTCACTCTCTAGGGATTTTACGCAAAAAATTGCGTGGATTTATAGAATCAAATCGCCTGTTGGCTGGAAATTGGCAATCACTTTCTATAACGGATGGACGTACAATTGTATTACAGAGTGCCAGATAGAGTCGAAACCTGAATTTTCGGATTTGGACTGCGATGATGTACCAAAATTGATCATTCTTGAGACAACCAGTATGAATCGTCCATTTGTTTTTATCAATATCGCCATGACTGCCGATGGCAAGATCGATACCGTTCAGCGCCAGGGTGCGGCGATCTCATCTGCTCGGGATAAGGAGCGGGTGGACCAGCTGCGTGCCGAGGCGGATGCGGTCATGGTCGGCGGCAAAACGCTGCTCGACGAAGACCCTAAGCTGACGGTCAAATCGGAGACACTGCACAACGAGCGCGTCACCCGTGGACTTTCGCCGAATCCCATCAAAGTAGGCATTGTTACCGAAGCGCGGCTGCCGTCCGATTCTCAATTTCTGACGGCAGGTCCGGCGAGTATCGTAATATTTACTACGCGCTGGACATCTAAACACCATGTTTCCGACTTGAAATCACGCGGCGTAGACGTCTACGTGGACGACTCCGATAAGGTTAATCTGGTCTGGGCGTTGGAGACGTTAAAAGAAATAGGGGTAGAGCGTCTCATGGTAGAAGGCGGCGCGACTCTCAACTTTGAGCTCTTACGGCTAGGGCTGGTCGATGAGGTCAACGCCTATATTGCGCCAATGATTTTCGGTGGCGCAAACGCTCCAACTATGGCAGCGGGTTCTGGCTTGGAACGAGGCGAAGCCATTCCATTGAAATTAGTGAATGTGGAACAATGGGAAGATGGTGGAGTCCTACTTAAATATATACTAGAGAGGTCCGCATGACAACAACAATGCATGAGAAATTTGATCTCCTCCTGGAAAAGGAAGGCGATCACGAATGTGAAGGGTTGGGGAAAGATAAGATTTGCGTCCGAATTGTAGCGATGGCGGAGTTACCCACCCGCTTTGGCGATTTCCATATTGTGGCATTTGAAAATAATCGTGATGGCAAGGAACATGTTGCCATCACCAAGGGTGATGTGATTGGCGCGGCGAATGTGCCGGTGCGGCTGCACTCGGAATGTTTAACGGGTGACGTCATGGGTTCGCTGCGGTGTGATTGCCGCGACCAGCTGGAGGCGGCGTTGAAGGCAATCGGGCAGATGGAACGCGGCATGGTCCTGTATCTACGCCAGGAGGGCCGTGGCATCGGCCTGGTCAACAAGATTCGCGCCTACAGCTTGCAGGATCAAGGTCTCGATACGGTCCAGGCGAATCTGGCGCTGGGCTTCCGCGATGACGAACGCGATTATGCCGTGGCTGCGCACATGTTGATGTCACTTAAGATTCAATCGGTGCAGTTAATGACCAACAACCCGAAGAAGATCAGTCAATTGGAGCAATATGGCATTCCTGTCACCGGGCGGATTCCACACGTGATGGAGCCAAACCAATATAACCGCTTCTATCTGGAGACGAAGGCTGCCAAGTCGGGGCATCTGATCGATTTCCATGGCAAGGAGCATTTACCCGAACAATCGGATCGCCCAATTGTCGAAGGCATGAGTGAAGATCAAATCGGTGCATTGAATGGATAAGCGCGTCATCGTGATTACCGGAGCAACAGGCGCGCTGGGAAGTAAAACCGCCCACACGTTCGCGGGGCGCGGCCACTCACTGGTACTGCTTGATAACGATCAAACCAAGCTGGACGCACTGACCCGTGATTTGAATCTCTCCGCCGAAAGGATCTTCGCCTCCGTGGTGGACCTGCGCAACGGGGATGCGGTTCGCGCCACTGCTGAGACGATTGCAACGCGCTTCGGCGGAATCCATGCATTGATTCATCTCGTCGGCGGTTGGGTAGGCGGCAAGTCAATTCCCGAAGCGAGTGTGCAAGACCTGGACTTCATGCTGGGGCAGCACGTGTGGACGACATTTTATTTGTTTCAAGCCTTCACGCCACAGCTCGTCAAAAATCGCTGGGGACGTGTGATGGTTGTCTCGGCTTCGACCGTTCCCAACCCGCCCGGCAATGCAGGGACATATACGGCCGCCAAAGCCGCCCAGGAGAATCTCGTGCTGACACTTGCGGCAGAACTTAAGGAGCAAGGAGTGACCGCGAATGTCATCCAGGTCCGCGCCATCGACGCGACCAACTCCGGCAAAGGGACCACACCCGAGGAAATCGTCGCGGCGATGATGTATCTATTCTCTGACGAAGCATCCAGGGTGAGTGGCGCAAGAATACCGGTATATTAAACCAAAAGACCTCCATCAATGTGGAGGTCCTTTTATGATTCTACTTAAAGTGCATTCTTATATATTATGGTTGAGCGATCTCAAATGATTTCACTTCCACAGTAATCGGCAGCACGTTGAGAGAGGAGATGTTGAAGCCGACCATACCTTCATTGAAACCATACGTATTATCCTTGATGCTCTTGATCTTGGTGCCGTTGATGTACAGTGTGATCTCATTATCGTTGCAGACCATTTGGTACTCGTTCAATTCCTTGCCCTGTTTGAGAGCGTTGGTCCCGCCGTTATCGATGATGTTGTATTTGCCATCCACCGCGTACAAATACCACACACCGCCGCTCTCCACGCTGAACTCATACCACTGCGTCCCTTTGTCATTCATGCGGCAGACCAGGCTGACATTGTTATTGTTACGACCGCGGTTCTCGGCGTTCAACTTAACGGAGACGTTGTCATAGGTATATGGCGTGTACATGTAGTACACATACAGATCTTCGTCTCCTAGATCAAACAACAGGTGATCATCTTCCTGTTCGATAACTAGGTTCGTGTCCTCTCCCTGGCCCAGAGTAAAGCTTTCCCAGTCATCCGCGTTGTAATCGCCTTCGAATTCCTCCGTGTAGAAGTCCTGTGCCTGCGCAACAGCTTCTGTGGCGGTCGGCGCCTCGGTTGCTGCTTCCGTCGGCGGCACGGTGGTCGGTTCCGGGGCAGTTGTCGGGGGGTTACTAACCGTTGGTTCTACTTGTATCGCCGTTGCTTCGGGCTGCGCGGGACTATTCCCTCCGCTTACTGCAGAACATGCCAATCCAATAACCAGCAGAATGGCTGCAAAAAATAACATGGGTCGCAAGGCTTTCATACATTCTCCTTTTTTGTGATGATTGGCGAGAGTATACGCACGTCATGCCTTAAATGCAATATCCACCCATTACACTTTCCAAACAAAACCTTTATGGTATTAATCCTTTTTATGGTACATTCACCT
>DATHUN010000752.1:0-2619 GCA_035462205.1 Anaerolineales bacterium | reverse complement strand
ATACTTTTCCACGGCGCGGACAGCTTCTGCGGCGCTGCTGGCTTCCGCCACGACTTCCATATCGGGCTGATCGTTCAGTAGCGTCATCAATCCCAGGCGCACGATGGCATGATCGTCAACAAGTAAGAGGCGTGTTTTTGTCATGTATCTTCCCATGGGATTTCAAGAGTAACGGTCGTTCCTTTCTTGCTTGGTTCTGAAAAGTGCAGCTCTCCACTTAACAGCCTGGCGCGATCACGCATGTTTCTCAGTCCATAACCTGGATGTGCATCCGGGGAAATGCCAATCCCATCGTCTTTGATTGTGATCTCCAGGCGATCATGGAGATCAGCCGCCCTAAGCACTACAGTACGCGCTTGGGCATGCCGGGTAATGTTGGCAAACGCTTCGTTGAGAATCGCGATGAGATGACGTGTGCGCGCCGGCGATAGAGTCCTCTCCGTCGGTATCTTTAAATCCAGAGAGATATTTACGAGTGTATTGAAATGAGGATTTTGTTGCACGTTGCTTAGCAGTTGGGCAACTGGTTGATTTACAACGGGCGAATCGGAGCGATGCAATTCTACGAGATTGTGGCGCAGGTCGGCAATTGCATCGTTGAGCACCACAACCGCGCGCTCCAGCCTCGAGCTGATCTCCGCTTTCGGATCCACCAATCTCGCCGCCGACTCGACCAATAGCCCAGCCGTGTAAACCTTTTGAATGGCGCCATCATGGAGCTCACGCGCCAAACGATCATGCTCCGAGCTGATAATTTGTTGCTGCTCCAGCTCCTCGATCTTTCTCTGGGTTTCGAGCGTGAAGATTTCCAGTGAACGAATTATAGTTACAGCAATGATCAAGCAGATCAACGTTCGCAATAGGATCGGTGGGAATCCCATGTGCTGTTCAAATGTTAGTGTGTTTAAAAGATTTCCTGGAAAAAAGTTGATCGGAGGAGGAATTAATCCACTGAGCAGCGCATAAATTCCAATCGAGATTCCAGCGATCCGTAGCGTGTTATAAATCGCGGGCACATTCAATGGATGTATGCGCCGGATGGCATGCAAACGTAATCCATAGGCTGCCAGCAATCCGCCAGGAAAACAAATCAAATAGCGGGCGAGTGCATTGGCGGCACGGCGCCATTCTTCGAGCTCGGGCTCTAGGGGAAGCACAATAAAAAAAGAGAGAAAGACCCAGGCTCCGAGCAAACCGCCCGGCAGCCAGTAGTAGGATCTTGCTAAGTTCAGCGGACTCAATACCGAGATGCCAAATTCAAATAACGCGGCAAACGAAATCGCCAGAAGAAAAAGCTGAATCACTTCCAGCATGCGGACAATATTGGAAGGTAAATATTTTGCCTGGATTGGAATAAAGAGGTCTCCCCATTCATTGAGTGCATGAGTTATTCCAAAGGCAGCCAGCCAGCGTAAGCTGCGTGCGAGTTCAAGTCGGGACGAGCGTTGGACCTGCAGAAAGATGGCGAAACCGAGAATAAAGAATCCCAGGCCGTAGACGAAGAGGATGATCTGCCGATTTAAAGCAAAGATAACATTAATAGGCATACGCTGGACGCTTAAAGGGATTGTAGCATGATCGCCTTTTTGTTATTGGCTGCCGGTAATGAGACCGATCCCTGCACTTTCGGGCGTACCCGGTTGCCCCATCAGATCTACGCACAGATGATATGGCATGACAATAGTAGCATATTATACAGTCGGTGCGCGGCGGCAAATAAAAATCCCCGTCGCAACCAACGGGGACTTTTGTAAATTTAGTGAGGACAAGCAGCCGTATTTTGTATGTCCTCCTGAATACGCGTGATGCGATTTCCAGGATCGGGATGGGTGCTCATAAATTCGGGAGGTTGGTTGCCCTGGCTTGCCGATTGCAGGATCTGCATGACGCCGATCATTTCCTGCGGATCATAGCCGGTGTCATTCATGAAACAAACACCGAGCTTATCTGCTTCCAGCTCGTCATTGCGACTGAATTTCAAGCTAATGAGCTTTCCGATCAATACCGCAATTTGGGCAGAACCAGCGCTGCTAGGGTTATTAGGGTCATAGGCGGCGATGACCGCCGCGCCGGTCAGCCCTTCTGTCAACTGGGCTTTGGCAATCTGCTCGGCAGAGTGACGTGCAACCACATGACCAATCTCATGACCGAGCACGCCAGCTAATTGTCCCTCGGTTTGAAGTTTGTCGTATAACGCGCGGGTGATGAAGACTTGTCCGCCGGGTAATGCAAATGCGTTAATGGTCTCGGGATCGGCGAGCAAATGGAAGTCATATTGATAAGGGGTCTGGCTTGCCGGGGAACTCGCTACGATCTGATTTCCGATTTGATCAACAATCGCCTGGTCGTTTTGATTGGGATCCTCGCCACCAAATTCCTGTTCCATTTGTGGAGCTGCTTGTAAACCCAAGCCAATTTCCTGCTCAGGAGTAATATTAACATATTGCGTTTCACCGGTGACAGGATTATCCTGGCGAGATCCAAAATAACTGAACAACGATACTGCAGCGATGATGGCAGCGAAGATTAACCGCCCGCCGCACCCGCCGCTTCCACCCCTGCTTGCATATGGTCGACCGTACATTGTCAACTCCTGTTATTTTAAGGTTTAATACGTAC
>DATHUN010000751.1:0-11355 GCA_035462205.1 Anaerolineales bacterium | reverse complement strand
GATGCGACACATTCCCCAGCAACAGGTTCGATATGACCATTATTATTTTTATCAACTCCATTGACCAGCGCAACACCGAGCTGCGATATTTGATCAATGGTATCCTGCATGTATGCGCCAACTGATGTGTCGTTGAGTTTCAACGCCAGTGGCAGGAGTTCATTGGTCCAACCATCCATATTCTGAATGCAGACTTGAATATTCTTGCCCTGCTCACGGATATTGGGTGTCGAATCTGGTGCGTCCGAGGCGGATTTTGCATAGAGAGCAGTTTCTTGTAGATAACCGGAATTCGTTCCATTCGGCAGGCTTCCATAGCCATCCGCCGGGTCATCTACCGTGCCATCTTTGTCATAGTCCAAATATTGATCGCTCTGACTTCCGACGATCATATTAATCAGTTCTTCCGTTCGTTTGCGAAGGGTAGGCTCATCCTTATCTTCATACGCCTTCGTAATTGGAATATAACTTGGATCATTTTCAGACCCGTTGATCGCGTCGTTTAAATAACTGCCACTGTAATAATAAAGCCCTATCATCAAAGCCTCATTGTCCGGAGTATCACTATAAGATACTTGAAGATTCCGAACATACTCGAGGGCTTGCGTAGGAAAGACGGAGGAATACACTACTTCGCCCTTCGGTTTTGAGATTGGAACTTCATTTTCCTCCTGGGTGATTTGAACTTCCTTTAAACCATCCAGTAAATTTTCCCCAGCCGGGTCTGTATATTCCAGACCAATGCCACCGGGGTCGAAGGCAATCTGGCCAATATCGCGATACGTTTCATTGTCACTGACCAGCCAGGCTTCAAGATGTTTATTTTGTTCGGGCAAAGATATTCCTGTCAGTGTAATGGTAACTTTATCATTGTCGCTGCTCGAGAATGAGAAGCGCATCCTGCCCACTGCCGCATTCGGATCAAGGGCAATCGATGTGGGAACACCCGTCTGCCCGGCAAGGCCAGAAAACCGAAAGATGAGCAGCGCTAATGCCAGGGCGATTACGATCTCACCCCCGATTCGTATCCAGCGCGTGGAGCGTTTTTCCTCTGCTGGTGGAGGCAGATTTTGTTTACTGGCCTCTGATGCTTGGCGTGCAAGCTGGGCGATGTGTAGGGTTCCGGGTGAGACAGTCTCTCCGTTGAATAAGGCGATGAACTCGTTCGCCAGGTCGCCTGCATTCTCATAGCGAAAGGACGGATCTTTAGAGAGTGTCCGATCGAGGATAGCCTGCAACCCCTCGGACAGGCCTTCAATCGGCGGCGGTGGTTCGTTGATGTGTTTCATCAACATCCCAAAGGTCGTATCGGCCTGGAAAGGAACGGTGCCGGCCAGCATCTCATAGAGCATGATGCCCAGCGAGTAGATGTCAGTACGCTTGTCCACTTTTTCGCCACGCGCCTGTTCAGGGCTCATGTAGGTCGGCGTGCCGGAAACGGAACCGGCTGTCGTGTGCATAGTCGAATCGAGCAGCCGCACCAGCCCAAAGTCGGTCAGGACCGGTTCTACATCCTGAGGTAAGGGCTTATTCAGTTCAACTGTACCCGCATGCGATCGCAGCAAAACGTTGGCTGGCTTGATATCGCGATGGACGATTCCTTTGGCATGAGCATAATCCAGGGCGCCGGCAATGGACTTTAAAACTTGCGCTACCATCCCAATCGGCATGCGTTGTTTTTGTTCATGTAACGCTTTCAGATACGCAGCTAAGGATGGTCCAGGAATATACTCCATGACCAAGTACGGGCTTTCATCGGCGATGTCATACGCAAACATCTGGACAATGTTTGGATGACGTAATTCCTCGATTACCTCTGCTTCACGTTGGAAGCGTGCGAGCTGCTCCGAATCCTTGTCGAGTATTCCTCGCATCACCTTGATGGCAACCTGCCCGAGCGATTCGTGCATGCCGGTATACACCTCTGCCATACCCCCACGTGCCACCAGGCCTTCGATGTGTACGTTGCCGAGCGTTTTTCCTGCCCAGTTTGCCATATGAAAAATTATAACCGAGAATAAAACCTATGCCGTGTATAATCTCCATAACAAAACCATGAGGTGAATGTGGAGAACCTGCTGGAATTTAGAGTCGGGAAAGCTTTGCACGAACGAAACATGAAACTTGCACTGGCCGAGTCCTGTACAGGCGGTTTGGTCGGTGATCGAATTACGGATGTTCCAGGATCGTCGGAATATTTTTTGGGAGGCATTGTTGCTTATGCCTATGAGGCAAAGGTCGCCTTGCTGGGTGTTTCCTGGGATACGTTGAATACCAAGGGCGCGGTCAGCCGCGAAACGGTGTTAGAGATGGCGCGTGGTGCACGCCGAGTACTGGACACACACATCGCTGTGTCGGTCAGTGGCATTGCCGGTCCCGGTGGGGGTACAGCCGATAAACCCGTCGGGACGACCTGGATTGGATTGGTGGCCGGCGACGGCGAGTGGGCCAAGGTGTTTCATTTCTTGGGCGATCGCGTTCAAAACAAGGATGCGGCGTCCGAGGCGGCGTTAGAAATGCTTCTTGAATATTTGGAAGGAAAAATAGAAAAAGGAAAATAATTCTATTATTTGAATAGGATGAATATTGTAAAACTTCGTGATTTATTGACCGAGATTTACGGCGAGCAAGCAGGCAACAATACCTTAGAACCACTGCTCGACATTATCAAGGATTACACCAAACAAATTGCACCGAACACCGAAGGGGTAAGTCAATGCGACAGCATCCTAATCACCTACCCCGATCAAATTCAACAGGACGGTCAGCAGCCCCTGACCGTGTTGGCGCGCTTTTGTGAACATTACTTAATGAATTCCATAACAGGTGTCCATATTCTGCCGTTCTATCCCTGGACGTCAGATGACGGCTTTTCGGTGGTGGATTACCGCGCAATCGATCCGCATTATGGAAACTGGGATGACCTTGCCCATTTGGGACATCACTTCCGGCTGATGTTCGACGCGGTCATTAACCATGTTTCGGTCAGTAGCAACTGGTTCCAATCCATGCTGGCAGGCAACCCGCATTATCGGGATTATTTTGTAATTCCGGCCGAAGGCGATGACTTGACGGGTGTCGTCCGCCCACGGGCGCTCCCCTTATTGACTGCCTATCAGACCCCGGAAGGCGAAACAAAAGTTTGGACGACGTTTAGCGCCGACCAGGTGGATCTCAATTACGCCAACCCCGAGGTGCTGCTGGAGATCGTGGATGTCTTATTGTTCTATATTGCAAAAGGTGCGGAATTTATCCGCTTGGACGCCATTGCCTACTTATGGAAGGAGCCCGGGACATCCTGCATCAACTTGCCACAGACCCATCGCATGATTCAGCTCTTCCGCGCCGTGCTGGATGAGGTCGCACCGCATGTGATGTTGATCACCGAAACAAATGTTCCTCATATGGATAACATCTCCTATTTCGGAGATGGCACGAACGAAGCGCAATTGGTCTACAACTTTTCGCTGCCGCCACTCGTGTTGCATGCATTCCAAACAGGCTCTGCAGATATACTTTCCCGTTGGGCGGAGAGTCTCGAGCTACCATCCGACAAGGTGACATTCTTCAACTTCCTCGCTTCGCATGACGGGATTGGTCTCAATCCATTGCGCGGAATCCTGCCGGAGTCCGAGATTGAAGCAGTGGTCCAGCGCGTTCAATCTCATGGTGGTCTGGTCTCTTACAAAACGGATTTAGGCGGCAGTCAAATTCCATACGAACTAAACATCAACTACTTCGATGCTCTCAACGATCCGGACGCAGAGGAACCGCTGGATTTGCAAGTTGACCGTTTTGTTACTGCCCACGCGGTTTTGCTCGCGATGAAAGGCGTACCAGCCATCTACTTTCACAGCCTGGTGGGCTCGCGCAGCTGGCTGGAAGGTGTCCGGCTCACAGGGCACAACCGCACGATCAATCGCAGGAAATTCCAATGGGATGAGCTGGTCAGCGTGCTTTCCAGCCCCTTCACCTGGCAGGCACGTGTCTTCTTCCGATTGGGGCACTTAATCAAAGTCCGGCGCAGACATACTGCATTTCACCCTCAGGGGGAACAGAAAGTACTTCCTATGGGACCCGAAATATTTTGTCTGCTGCGTATATCGCCGGATGGGACAGACCATGTGGTCTGTCTGCACAACATAAGCAACCGGAGAGTATCCTTGGAAAAAATACAGTTACCAGATCCAGTATTACCCACACCGCGCAATCTTATCAGTGGCAAACTTATTGTTAACGATTCGATTTTGGTCGAGCCATACCAAACCCTTTGGCTTGGAGTTGAGTAGAGGAGATATGCCATATTCATCACCTTCGATCCCCCCGCGCCGGATAGGATTCGTCTCGACGCGCTTTAGCACCACTGACGGTGTCTCACTCGAGACCCACAAATGGGCACATGTCCTTTCGGGGCTTGGGCACCAAATGTTTTATTTTGCAGGGTTATGTAATCGACCGCCTGAAGTAAGTTACGTGGTCCCTGAGGCGCACTTTGATCACCCCGAAATCCGCAAGATCAGCGATATTGTATTTCGACTGCGGGTACGGCCCTTTGAGGTGACGCGTCGCATCCATGAGTTGCAGTGGCTCATCAAGCAGCACTTGTACAAGTTTGTCCAGCAATTTGATATTGAGCTCTTGATCGTGGAAAACGCGCTGTCGATTCCGATGAACCTTCCGCTGGGTCTGGCTCTGACCGAGCTGATCGCCGAGACGGGTCTGCCGACGATTGGTCACCACCATGATTTTTCGTGGGAGCGCAAACGCTTCCTGATCAACTGCGTGGGCGACTATCTGGATATGTCTTTCCCGCCGCGCCTGCCGACCATCAAGCACGTTGTCATTAATTCCCTGGCCGCCAATCAGATCGCCCGTCGAAAGGGGATCACATCCACGGTCCTTCCCAATGTGATGGATTTCGAACATCCACCTGCACCACCGGATGAATACACCACTTCCCTTCGCGCGGACCTTGGCATCGCGGCCGATGAAATTTTCTACCTGCAACCGACGCGCGTCGTCCGCCGCAAAGGGATTGAACACGCCATTGAGCTGGTCAGACGGGTTGGGGGAAAAGCCAAGCTCGTCATCTCGCACGAATCGGGCGACGAGGGCGGGGAGTACAAAGAGCATATCCGCACCTTTGCGGAGCTATTCGGCGTCAATGTTCTGTTTTCCTCAGACTTAATTGGCGATCAACGCGGGATAACCGCCGATGGCAGCAAAATCTATTCTCTTGAAGATATTTATCCCTATTCCGATATCGTTACTTATCCATCCATCATAGAGGGCTTTGGCAATGCCTTCCTGGAAGCGATCTATTTTCGAAAGCCACTCGTGCTCAACGCGTACACCATCTATTCCACCGACATCAATCCCAAGGGCTTCAAGGCAATCGAGTTCGATGGCTTCATTACCGAAGATACCGTGAAGCAGGTCCAGACGGTTTTGGCTCATCCGGATCTGGTGCATGCGATGACAGAGCACAACTACAACCTGGCGAAAAAGTTTTTCTCTTACCGGGTGCTGCAACAACAATTGGAAGGGCTCCTGATCTCCTTCTTTGGCGAAGGGAACGGCCAGTCCGCATGAAAATTGTTTTGTTGCATTATTCCGCGCCGCCTGTGGTGGGCGGGGTGGAAAGCGTCCTCGGGCATCAGGCGCGCCTGATGGCGGATGCCGGCCACGAGGTCCGGATTGTGGCGGGGCGCGGCACGCAGACAGACCAGCGAGTCGACATTGTCCAAGTCCCTATGGTCGATTCGCGTCATCCAATAGTATTATCCATTAAGGAGCAGTTGGATAAGGGCGCGGTTCCAAATGAATTTCGTGCATTGGCGGAGGGACTAGCGAAGGAGTTGCGCACTGTTGTCGAAGATGCAGATTGCCTGATCGCGCATAACGTTTGCTCACTGAACAAAAACCTAATTCTGACGGCTGCCTTGAAGAAAATTTCAGCGGAGACGGAACACCCAAGATTCATTCTCTGGCACCATGACCTGGCCTGGACGACGCCGCGCTATCGTCAGGAATTATATGACAGCTATCCCTGGGATTTACTCTGCAAAGCCTGGGATGGTGTCGAACAGGTAACGATTTCTGCATTTCGCCGGCGCGAACTTTCCACTCTGATGAATTTGCCGGAAGAAAAAATTTCAGTGATTCCCAACGGTGTGGATGTCGCCCGCTTCCTAAAGCTGGAAACGTTAACCTCGCAACTTGTTGATCAACTGGATTTATTGAATGGAAATCCCATCCTATTGCTGCCAGTGCGGATCACCGCCCGAAAAAATATCGAGCTGGCATTGCAGGTTATGGCGCAGTTGTGTACGCAGGCGCCGCAGGCAAAACTGGTTATTACCGGACCTTTGGGTCCGCATAACCCTGCAAACCTAAAATATTTCGAAGCGCTTCGCTCGCTGAGGACTTCGCTGGGATTGGAGAGTGCCGTTCATTTCCTTGCCGAACGGAATGAAGAATTCTTGCCGGATGAAGTGGTCAGTGACTTTTACCTTCTTGCCGATGCCCTCATTTTACCGAGCCGGGAGGAGGGATTTGGTATTCCTGTTCTGGAAGCTGGTTTGGCGGGGATTCCCATTTTCTGCGCCGATATTCCACCGCTGAAAGATTTGGGGCAAGGCTTCGTCAATTATTTCTCTGTGCAGGACGATCCTTTGATTGTCGCTTCGATGATCTGGAAGCATCTTTCCTCGAATGCCCAAGCTGGATTTCGTACGCGTGTCCGTTCCTCGTATGCATGGCATCAGGTTTATAAACAGCAGATTCAACCTCTGCTCGAAAGGGTGTGCAAGTCATGAACAGATCGAGCCACCGAAATATGTTTCGTAAAGTACTGATTCCTGTGATGCATGGTTGTGATTTCAAGGAATCGTTAAAAGTGGCAAATAGCATTGTCACGAATGACGCCATCTTGATGGCAGGTATCGTGGCAGTGTCCGATGAAGGCAGCCTGAGTGGAGGCGCGCTGCCGGCGCAGGAACTGCGTAAGTCGTTGCGCGAGCTCAAAAGCAAACAAGCAATCAACTCCCTAGAATTGATCCGCGTGACCGAGAACCCGTGGAGGGAGCTCGCCAAAATCGTGCGGGAAGAAAAACCGGACCTGCTGATCTTGGAATCCTGCCATTGCGAATTAATGGGCCGCTCGATCAGCCAGGTGCTTAAGAATGCACCCTGCAATATCGTGGTTGCTTGCGGAGTCATGCCCAAGAAAATCCAGCAGGTGTTTGTGCCGATGCGGGGTGGACCGAATGCCGAGCTTGCCCTGCGCCTTGGCTTGGCGCTCTCGCGCCATGGTCATGCCAGCATCGATACGCTGCACATTACCCCGAAGACAGAGAAAACATCTGGGGATGTCGCGTTCCGCGGTCTGGACCGCGTGTTGAATAACCTGCCGGAGGTGCACCGTGAAAATTTACAGACCAATGATCCTACTGCCGCGATTTTGCTCGCCTACAGGGCGTACGATGTGATGATCCTGGGTGCGACGGCATTTTCAGAAGACCGATCCAATGGACTGGGCGAAGTGGCGGAGACTGTTCTGCGGGAACGCTCGAAAGGTCTGTTGATCGTCAAGGTCTATCATCCGCTTTCCACGAATATGGAAAGTGAGTTTGTTGGCCAGACGGCGATTTCGGTGCTGGTCGATAAATGGTTTGCGGAGAACACATACAATGCCAATGAGTTCGAGAACCTCAAGGAGCTGCTCGCGCTCAAGCAAAAGCAAAATATAACCATCAGCTTGGCGTTACCCGCGCTCAACGAAGAAGATACGGTGGGAAAAGTGATTACGACCGCCAAACGTGAGCTGATGGAACGTATTCCATTGTTGGATGAAATTGTGCTGATCGATTCCAATTCGAAAGATAACACACGCGAGATTGCGCAGAAGCTCGGCATCCCCGTGTATATCCACCAGGAGATCCTTCCGAAATACGGGGCAAGAATTGGGAAAGGCGAAGCGTTGTGGAAAAGTCTCTACGTAACGCGCGGCGATATTATCCTGTGGATCGATACGGATATCGTCAACATTCATCCGCGCTTTTTATACGGAATCCTCGGCCCGCTGCTGCTGCGACCCGACATTGTTTTTGTCAAAGGCTATTATCGCCGCCCGATCACATTGAATGGCAAAACCGAATCGAGTGGAGGAGGGCGCGTGACCGAGCTGACAGCGCGTCCACTGCTCAATTTATTCTACCCCGAGCTCTCCGGTGTCATTCAGCCGCTCTCCGGCGAATACGGTGGACGCCGGTCCGCTCTAGAGCAGATGCCGTTCTCATCCGGCTATGGCGTGGAAACTGGCTTGTTGATCGACATCCTTGAAAAATATGGATTGAACTCCATTGGACAAGTCGACCTGTTGGAACGTGTTCATCATAACCAGAGGCTGGAGGCGCTGAGCAAAATGGCATTTGCTATCATCCAGACCGTGGTGCGCCGCCTCGAACGTCGTTACGAACGCAACTTCCTCGAAGACGTCAACAAGACGATGAAACTCATCCGCTATGACCAGGATGTGCTGTATTTAGATGTCAATGAAATAGCCGAACTTGAGCGTCCGGCTATGACAGAAATTCCAGAATATTGCGAGAGGATGAAGATTTAGTAATATGTGATTGCGAGCGGAGCGAGGCAATCTCTTTGCGTTTGTTATCTTGCGAGTGCATCAAAACGGGAGATTGCTTCGTCGTGTCTTCGACCCTCCTCGCAATGACATTATGCATTCTAATTCTGCGCAAATGTATCGATCAATAATTTGAAGTTCCCGCCAACCGGATACAGAATTGGGCAGGTGCAGCCGCGCACCTTGTATTGCTCCACCTTCGCCTTCGCTTCCTCGGGAGTGCCGGAGGCCGTAATCCGATGGACCAAGTCATCAGGGACGAGATGCTTGGCTTGATTGATCTGCTCCTTTGTTGCCGGCCAACCCAGAAGCGACTGAATTTCTTGAATTACCTCTTTTGAGACCCCAGATGCTTTCGCAATGTGAGGCTGCTGAGCCAGATACTGGCACAGCAATCCTTTCGTGTGATCGATCGCGACATCATGATTCTCATCGACCGAACAAACAATTAGCTGCGGGCGGTCAAAATCTTCCATTTTGCGGCCCGATTTTTCCAAACCTCTGGCAAGGAGTTCCAGGGCGTTGTCATTGTATTCCGGTGGGACACAATAATTAAGCACCGCGCCATCGGCGATCTCACCGGTCATTTCCATCATCTGGTCGCCAGTCGCACCGATCATAATTGGCACATGACGCGGTTCGCGGCGTCCGTGCACCACATCCAGTTCAATGCCGTCCACGTGATGAAATTCGCCGTGGAAGGTGACCCGTTCCATATTCAACAGGCGGCGTAATACTTCTACAGTCTCCCGCATGGCGAGCAGCGGTTTCTTGCGCTCGACGCCAACATTTTTTGCGAGCGGGTCCCACCAGGCGCCGATCCCGCAGATCACCCGGTTTGGTGCCAGATCGTCCAAGGTGAGGAACGTCGCTGCCAGCAGGCCAATGTTGCGGGTCCAGTTGTTGATGACGCCGGAACCCACTTTAAGCCGCTCCGTCACCGCCGCATAGGCAGCCATCGGGACAATGGCGTCCCGGACCAAACGGGATTCCGCCTGCCAAACCGCTTCAAATCCATGCGCTTCGGCATAACGCACATACTCCAGTCCATCTCTGATGTCATGCGAGTCTTGCAAATAGAGTGCTACTCGTTCCACGGTGATACTCCTGAGTTATGGGATGACGGAAAGATTAATTCATTTTGCCCGATTTGGGAAGACTTTTTGTCTATATGATGCATAAGGTCCCTGTTAACGGCGAGTGTAGTCATTATAAAGAAAAATTCTATAGTCAGCCTTACGTACATTTGGAAATCGGTGGATTAGAGTGCAGCTAAACGTTGCCACATCTGTGGTGCCAATTCGCGTGCGCGTGCCGCAATCCGTTCCTCGTCCATGGTTAAAATTTTCTTGCCTTGCATCAGGATCTGCCCGCGACAGACCGTTGTATCAACCGTCGCGTCCACCAGACCAAAGAGAAGATGTCCAAGGAAATTTGATTCATCTAAGACCGTGGGCGGTTGGTAATCCAGAATTGCCAGGTCAGCCGGCAGACCTTCAGCAATCTCCCCGACCCGGATTCCAAACTGACGTTCCACAATCTTTGCATTATTTTCCAATAACAGCTTTGGTGCTTCCAGAAATGCCACTCGTGGATCGTTATTCGCCAGCCGGTGTAACAGATAAGCACAGCGCATCTGCGCCAGCATATCGGATGACATGCCGTCGCTCCCTAACCCAACCAAAATATTTTTTTGCAAGAGCTTCAAGAGGGGTGTCACACCGACGGCATTATTCATATTGGATTCGGGATTGTGCACGACGCTTGTATGTGTGGCGGCGAGAATCTCCATTTCCGATTCATCGATGTGCACACAATGGATGAAAAGCGACTTTGGCCCCGAGGCACCGAGCCTGTCCAAGCGATGAACCGTGCGCAATCCATATTTATTCAGGGAATCTTCCTCATCCGCAAAATCTTCTGCCACATGAACATGGCATCCCACGCCCGCATCTTTTGCAATACCGACACATTTCTCCAAAGTCTCGTCAGACAGAGTAAAGGAAGCGTGCAAGCCCATCAGGGCTGCGATCTGTCCGTCGCCTTTACCAATTTTTTTGATAAAGCGTGAATTTTCCTCTATTCCCTCGCCCATTCGGTTTCGATCTGAGACCTCGTAGCACAGCGACGCGCGAATGCCCGCCGTTCGCACAGCATTTTCGATCAGGTCCAGCGAACCATCTGGCGCGCCGGGCGAAGCGTGATGGTCGATCACGATCGTTGTGCCATTGCGAATACATTCAATCAACGGGATTTGCGCCGAAATTGTAATGTCTTCTGTCCCCAGCGCCCGGTCCACTTTCCACCATAGCCGCTCTAGGATCTCGACAAAGTTTGAGGCAGGCTCTCCGGGAATCACCATACCGCGTGCCATTGTCGAATAGAAATGGTGATGCGCGCAGATAAATCCCGGCAGAACAATTTTGCCTGCACAATCCACAGCGTCGGCAGCTGGATAGCGCTGCTTTAATGTTGCCGCGTTGCCGACCGCGATAATTGTCTCGCCTTCGGTGACAACCGAGCCATCCCAAATTACACGATTGTCTGGACCTAACGTCACAATGATGCCGTTTTCAAATCTTATTGTCATAGAGGAGCCTCTCGCTGAGTTGTTTGCTTCCACCGTCGTGGATGGACCACCATCCCATAAAAACAGTATAGCTGATTATTCCGACCATGAGATAAAACAACTCTCCGAGCATGGAGTTTCT
>DATHUN010000750.1:0-39438 GCA_035462205.1 Anaerolineales bacterium | reverse complement strand
TGCGCCCGCGGCATGCCCCAGCTGAATGAGTTGCAGGTAACGAAAGATACCATAAACCACAAATGGAATAGTCAGCATCATGGTGTGATCCGCAGGCAAGTTGGGCGCTGAAAATGTGTAGAGCGAATAGGCTACGATGGTCATGCCCGAGACAATCGTGATATATTGATCTAGCAAAGGAATGGTATAGCCTTCAAAGACTTTGCGATGCGCGCTCGCTCCCTGCGCCAGCAGGTTCATCTCGGCGCGGCGCTTTCCAAGACCAATATAAAGCGAAAATAAAATCGTGATCATATACAACCAGGGCGAGAAACGTTCGACGGTGATCAATGCCACACCGGCTGCCACGCGCAGCACAAAACCGGAGGAGACGATTAACACATCCAAAATAGAAACATGCTTCAACCAGCGGGAATATAGAAGGTTGATGACGAGATAGGAGGTCAGGATCAAAGCAAAGATGGGGGAAAGCAAAAGTGCAAGCGGGATAGCGATGATCGTCAATAAAATCGCCGCGCTCCAGGCAACGGGGATCGGCAGCTTGCCGGATGCAATCGGGCGGAATTTCTTTTCCGGGTGGTTACGGTCGGCTTCCACATCAAAGATGTCGTTGAACAAATACACTGCACTGGAGATCAGACAGAACAATCCGAAGCCCGCCAGAGTTCGCAAAAACGGGTCAAGTAAAAACAATTGCTTGTCAAAGATCAGACCAAAAAAAACAAAGCCGTTTTTCGTCCATTGGCGGATACGCATGGTTTTGATGAGGGCGTTTAGCATACGGCAATTTTACTGTAAAATACTTTTATGCCCAAAGCTCGTTTGGATATGCTGCTCGTTGAGCGGGGATTGGCGGAATCGCGCGCCAAGGCGCAGGCGCTTATCATGGCGGGACAGGTGCGCATCGACGGTCAGACGGCGCTCAAGCCTGCCACCCCGGTATCAGCCGATTCCGTTCTGACGGTGGATTCGGGTCCGCGCTTTGTTTCGCGCGGCGGCGAAAAATTGGACGCTGCCCTCGAGGCATTTTCCATCGATGTGACAGGATGGACTTGCGCCGACGTCGGCTCGTCGACCGGCGGATTCACAGATTGCCTGCTGCAACGCGGGGCGGCGAAAGTGTACGCGATCGATGTAGGCAAAGGGATTCTGCACTGGAAGTTGCGCAACGACCCACGTGTAGTGGTGATGGAGGAAACGAACGCGCGCTTTGTAGAGTCATTGCCGGAGCCAATCCGCCTGGTAACGATCGATGCATCGTTTATTTCGTTGAAGATTTTGTTGCCGGTGGTGAAGAAGTGGTTTCTTCCCTCACCCCTGTCCCCTCTCGCTGCGGGGGAGGGGCGGGTCATCGCCCTCATAAAGCCTCAATTTGAAGCCGGGAAAAAGGAGGTCTCGCGCGGCGATGGAGTGATCCGCGACCCTGAGATTCACCGTCAAGTCTTGATGCATGTATTGAATTATGCCAAAGAGCAAGGCTTTGCTGTTGCGGGGCTGATCAAGAGTCCACTGCTGGGTCCCAAGGGCAATGCTGAATTTTTGGTCTGGCTGAATTTTGGTATCCTGAGCGAATCGTTCGAAGGACTCGTGGCAAATGTTCTTCCCCCTGGAATATAACTCTAATGCGTAATATTGGAGCTGGTAAGAGAAAGGCTGCGGCCAGCCCTTAGCTCCCTTGTGGGTTCCGAGCGAGCGAACTTAAGACGTTAAGTCCGTCTGGTACAATTCGCCAATGACACCCTCCATCGATTCTGAATTCAATGTCCATCATCCACAACCACTGCTGATCGTCATTTCAGGACCTTCCGGCGCGGGTAAGGATACTGTGATGCAGCGCATGAAGGAGCGCGGTCTTCCGTTCCATTTTGTTGTCACCGCGACGACCCGTCCCCAGCGAAGCAACGAGGTGCATGGTCGGGATTACTTGTTTGTGTCAAAGGACGAGTTCGCCCGTATGATCGACACAGATGAACTGATCGAATACGCGGTGGTTTACGGCGATTACAAAGGGATTCCAAAACAACAGGTGCGGGAAGCACTCGCCAGCGGCATGGATGTGGTGATGCGCATCGACGTGCAGGGCGCAGAGACTGTCCGCAAGCTGGCACCCCAGGCGTTGATGATCTTTATTACGGCCGAGAGTGAAGAGGACCTGGTGCGGCGCCTGGAGACACGCAAGACCGAGACGCCCGACTCCCTGGCGATCCGCATTGCGACGGCGCGTAAGGAGCTCAAGCGCGTGGAAGTCTTCGATTATGTGATCGTCAATCGTGAGTTCCACTTGGATCAAACAGTGGACATGATCCGCGCCATTATCGACGCGGAGCATCATCGCGTCCGGCCGCGCAAGGTGAAATTATGAATCAATTCGATGACAATCGACAACAACCCGCTCCGCAGAATCCACCATCTGGAGAACCGCCGGCAGTACCTGCACCGCAACGAGCTCGTATTGCGATGCCCGAAACGGGTCCTTATGTGACCTACACGATTATCGGCATCACCATCCTGGCTTATTTAATCCAGATCTCGCCCTATGGAAATTTGTTTGTGCGCGCCTTTATCAAATCGAATGAATTGATCCGTGAAGGACAGGTCTGGCGCTTAATCACACCAGCCTTGTTGCATGGCGGCTTTACCCATATCGTATTCAATATGTATGCACTCCTGTCGTTCGGGCAGAGCATCGAACGTCACTTTGGGCACGGACGTTTCTTGTTGCTCTACCTGCTGGGTGCGTTTGCCGGGAATGTGATGTCTTTCCTGATGACCAACGCGAATTCCCTGGGCGCCTCCACCGCGATCTTTGCGCTGGTCGGCGCGGAAGCCGTGTTCCTGCTGAAGAATCGTAAGCTGTTTGCCGGACAGTTCCGCAGTGCAATTGGCAATATTATTTTTATTGTTTTCATCAATCTGTTTATCATCGGTTCGCTCCCCAACATTGACAATTGGGGTCACATCGGTGGTCTCGTGGGTGGTTTGATGTTCAGCTGGTTCGCCAGTCCTGTTTGGGAGGTCGAAGGAATCGCGCCTCTTTTACAACTTGTAGATCAGCGCCCGACGCGCGAGGTACTTACGGGCGCCGCGCTGGTGGTGTTAGTGTTTGGTGGGTTGGCAATGTGGGGAATGATGAAGTAGGAGGAACTTCGTCATTAGCAAGCAGTCCCGGAGGCATATTTCGCGATCATTGGAATGTTGGATTACGATCTTACGGGTTTGGAGGTGATGGCGTGTGGAAGACGATTCAAATCGTGTTGATCCTGCTCGGGCTTGGACTTGCGTTTGCAGGGTTTAAGCTAAATATTCCTGTTCTACAGGATTTGGGGATCGCATTTCTCGGTGTTTTCTCCATTGTGATTGGGTGGGAAGCCATTATCACCCGCAGGATCATGATTGGTAGCCGGCGACACGGTTCAAGGCGTCTCTACACCGGCACTGCAGCAGTCCTTCAGGGGGCACAGTTCAATATCCTTGGATTCTTCCTGATCGTAATCGCCATCTTATTATTTTTGAACGCCGACCCTAAAGTGCTCGGGCAACAGATCGCGCGTCACCCTGGTTGGTTACTGGTTGTGCTCGGCGTCATTTTCCTCACGCAGGCGGTGATCGTCTTCATCGGCGAGAAACTGGCGGAAAACGCGCGCTGGAGCGTCCTGCTGGATTTAATCGTTCTGCGATTGTTACCGGGAGGGATCTTGGTTGTGCTGGGTTTGGCAGCTCTCGGCTTAGGATTGTTCGAAATGCTCTTACCAAATGCATTCGATGCGATGGGCGGAGCATTGCTGGAAGCTGTATACGGATTGAGGTAGATACAGGAGGCCTGGAAGCAGCTATTGAACCGGTGAATACGGACTTCTCAAATTAATAAGACCGTGAGCCTGTCAATTTGCTCACGGTCTTGTTTGTTCATTGAAACATCGATCTGTTACGGCTTAATCTCAAACACCGCGCCCGCGCTTATCCCCTCTACTTCGGGAAAGAACGATTCCCAGGCGTGGGCGGGTAAAACGCGATATTCCCCTTCCTGCAAGGGAACAAGTGTGTAAGTCAGCACGTATGTTCCGGCGGGCAGATAGTCGGCGGTGAAGAGGATGCTATCGTCACGGATTTGCGGTTCATGGAACAGCCACCAGCCCCAGCCGTTGGCAAAAGGATCTTTATCGTCAAATGGGATTTGTACTTCCGTTGTGTCATTTGCCTGCTGCGTGGTCTTGAGATTTCGGTTCATAATCTCCATGCCGGCCGGAATAAAGTCTTTGACCATGACGTAATGCATGTCATGAGGTAGGACAAGAGTCAGCTGGGCGGTGATCGTCTTATCGGACGAGAGTTGCAGCGTAGAAAGAGACGAGCAGCCTTTTGCGGAATCCGATTTGCAGTACGCTCGTTCGATTCGCATCCCCGCGTCGAGAGGTTTGACCTCTTCCACCGGGCGATTCACATTCAGCACCGCCCGATAATACAGGCGCCCGAGACCATCTTCCCGTTGAACGGTGAGCAGATTTGGGGCGGTGGAGGAAAGGTATTCAAGCGGAACGTGCGCCTTGGAGGCTGTCAGCACCTGACCACCGGCGACATCTCCGTTAATCAACGGACCGCCATTGAAGGTGGCATCGAAGGAGAAGTCAGCGTTGAGATCGCCGAAGCCGAGCATCGCTTCGTTGAGAGCAAGAATCGCCCAGGCGTTATCGTGTCCGAGTCCCCACAAACCGGGCGCGTTGCGATGCGCAGCAAGATAGCGCACCGCGTTGAATAGCACCTGGTTGGCAGCATCGAGCTTCGCCAACACATACACCACCAGCGAAGTTGTGTAGATCGGCGAGCCGCGCCCAACGATATTTTCATCCTGAGTTTCCCAATGCGCGCTGGATGCCGTGACAATGGCACTTGTTTCCAGGTTCGAAATCAAGTCACGCACACGCTCATCAGCCGGGTTGAGTGCGTTTACCGTGTAAGCGAGCAGTGCTCTGCTTGCAGGGCTCATTCGATCGCGAGCGGTATACAGATTACCCAGCGTGGGTTCATCGAACGTGCTTGCCTGCGAAAGCGCAAATTGGACGAATGCAATCAGGTCGAGATCAGGGCCTGTTGTGTCATTTGTGATTTCACGCTTCAATCCACTCAGATACGCGCCGGCACGTTGCAGGGCGGTTTCGTCCACGCTCACGCCCACAGCATGGGCATGCACCAGACCAAAAAATATATAGGCAGAGATGTACGGGTCTGAGGGAATCGTCTGTTCACCAGCCGGTGCCGTGCCCCACCAGCTCCAGCCGCCATCCTCATTTTGAAGTTCCAATAAGGAATGCACGCCACTATCCACATTTGCTGCGAGGCGGTCGCTTAAGCCGGGATCGTTCAAGCCCACCCCGTTCAAGGACTGGTAGACCGCCAGATTCGGCAGGAAAAAAGACAGAATGGATTCTGCGCTCGATGGGTCCGGTTCGTTCATCGCCTCCAACGCCGATATCAGGCTGCCAGCCAGCGATGGGCTTAACTCTACATCCAGGCCGCCACCATCCGGCGTGAACGTGCGCGGCAGTGAGATCACTTCCTGTTGAGTCGCCGCGCCGCGCAATACGCCGCCTGTCACAAATGCTTGCGGTGATGTATATTGCAGGATGGGAAGCTTTCCCCACACCGGACGAGTTGAATCTTGTAATGACGGCGTGCCGCGGGTTGTAGCTGTGAACACCAGATCCGCTTCATCGGCAAAACCAGCCGAGCCCCACCATTCGACGCGCGTGCGTCCTTTGGCGGGTACCTCCACTTGCTGCGTTACTGTGTTCGGATTATCCAGAATAAATCCGTCGCTTTGCAAATTAACACCGACGCTCAACGGTTCCGCTGTATTGTTATTGACGACCGCCGCCATCAATACATGATCGCCATTGACCAGGAACCTCGGCGTGACCGGGCGAATCAATAACGGCTTGGTCGAAACGATCTCAGTATCTGCCTGTCCCACTTTTGTATCCACTGTCAGACCGCGAACATCCACTTTCCAGGTGGTGAGGGAATCCGGCAAAGTCATCTTCACCTGGCCGCGACCCTCGGAGTTGGTGATGAGCGACGGGTTCCAATAGGCGGTATCCGGGAAGTCTTCGCGGAGGAATGGAACTTCTCCTCCGCCCCCGCCGCCCATGCCGCCGGGTGGAATGGCATCGCGCCCACTGTAGGCAGCAACGGAGAGACCTGTTTCGATGCCAAGTGGTTGGATGCTGTAATAGGCAGGCAGAATATCTTTCGCATTCGGTTCTGCCAGCGCCAGAGAGGCAAGGTCAACCACCGATAGCGAGAACTCACCCTCGACGGGCTGTCCCTGATTATCGGTCACCTTTACATCGAACGTGACCTCGTCGCGCGGTCCCGCCTGCGTTGGCTGCGGTGTCACTTGCACGTTCAATGCTTTATCATCCGGCGCCACCGGCAGATTGACCAATCCCTGACGGAAGTCGTTACCCTGTCCCAACACGGTTACGCTGACATACACATTTGGCGCATCCGCTTCGCTGAGCGGGAGTACATATTCCTTGCCGCTGCCAGAAAGGGTGATTACTTCCGCCTTTGAAATGATGCCGCGCTCCACCGTGACTAATGCCAGAGAATTCACTGCGAACGGATTCGGAATGAAGATCTTTGCCGTGTCGCCTGCTTGGTATGAATCTTTATCTGCGGTCAGCTCCACTCTTTGATTGGGCAGATCCGGCCAGGCCGCGGATCCCGCGCCGCTGACCCAGATCAGGGACTGTGTGCGGGCGCCTTCCCCGCTGACTTCCAGCATATATGTGCCTGCATTGGGTGGGACGAAGGAAAGCCGTGCCTTGCCATCCGGTCCCGTAGTGAGATTGCTGCCGCTGACCGGGGTGTAGATTGGTTTATAAGTGGAGAAACCGGCGGCATCGGTTTGCCTCTCCCAACGGACTTGTTTGAATTCGGCGCTTATGGTTTTATCGCCGGAAGCGTTCTTCCCCCAATCGACCGTGTACACGTCAAAGCCAATCGGCGAATCGGCGCGACCGATCCATTGATCGGGATGCAGTCCGACGTAAAAATCTGCGGGATGCACTTTCATTTGTGCACGCGCGCTGACGGGCAGACCGGCTTCATCCACGGCGGTCACTTCCAATGTGACAATCTGTCCCAAGTCTGACTCAGGGATGGCTGGCAGGTCAATGGACAGGATTCCGTCGCGGGTCGTTTGACCGGTGCCCTCCTGGATTAGATTCCCAAAGTATGTGCCAGACTGCGGCTCCCCGTTGGGAAACAGATCCAGCCAGGAAGTATCCAACAAATTGGTGTCGTAATTTGGCAGGTAGAACGTATCGGGTTTGGCATACACCGCCCAATGGACATCTACATCGCTAACCGGCGCGTCAAAGAAATAGCGTGCATTGACCTGAGCTTGCGCCGCGTCGCCCTGCTTGATCTCATCGGCAGAAAAATTCGCACTCAAGTTGAATTCCGGCTTGCGATACTCTGCCACTTGGAAGGTGAAATAAAGATCGAAATTGTTACTCTCAAAGGTATAGTAGCCCGGCGCGGAGTCCGCCGGAAGCTGGTATTCCCCATTAAATGTGCCATACGGAGAAAGCTGTTCGTTGAGCGAAAGCAGCTGCGTGCCATTTGCGTCGCGCAATGTAAAAGGTACTTCATTGATTTGCGGCAGTTCATAGCGGCCGTTGAAGGCCTGCCGCGCCACACCACGGAAGTACACTGTTTGACCAGGCCGATACATGGGACGGTCAGTGTACATGTAAATTTCGGTATGCGGCGGGCGGGCATTGAAATTGAATCCGAAATCCCAGGCGGAGATGCCCATGTCCCAGCCGCTGGTGGCGAGCGCAAAGTTATCGTCACCGGGCGCGCCAAGGACCGCAAATAATTCTCCCTCGCGCGGACCCACCTCGCCCTTCCACAATCCATCCTTGTCCGTCGTGCCGGCGATCACCTGGTTGCCAGCATTGTCATAAATCGTAACCAGCATGTTCGCGAGCGGCGTTTGCGAGGGCAAATCCACCGCCCAGACCAGCGCATCGGTCGCGCCCAGTTTGAATGTCAGATTGACGTGGCTGGAAGCGGCAAAATAGATATTCTTTCCTGGCGAGCTGAGTTGTGGTGAAGCGATACTGACGTAATACAGGCCAGGTACTAACTGGCTGCCCTGCTGTACCAGGCGCAGTTTCACATCCTTGGTTTCGCTGGGTGGCAAGTTGAATGTGTGCGGATAAATCATGGCATTCGAGGGTGAAAATGCCTGCTGGTTGTCATAGGAATTGTAGAGCTGGAAAAAATCCTGCAGGGTGAGCGGTGCAACTGTCACATCAGCACTCTGCACGTTGGTCGCCTTGGCGTTGAACACGGGCTCGTCGGGACGCACGAACACTGTCGATGAGGCAAACAGGTCGACATTCAACATGGCAGGCGCAGGCGCGGTGCGGAAATCAAAAACAAACGGGTCACCCAGGGATTGCCCCCAACGATCCCTCAGCTTTGCGTCGACCTCGATCTCATAGTTTGTCTCCGGTTTGAATGTTCCATACACCCCAAGACTCAAACCATCTTCCGTCAAGCCCGTCGAAAAATTATCGAGTGCGGGAGTGACCTTCACAAAACGCTCGTAATCGCCGTCTGCCAGCGGCGAGGTAAAGTGAAGGAAGACAGAATAATATTCTACGTCGGTCGATTCGACCGCAAAGTTATCGAACGTGTTGAGCACCGCGCCATAATCTTCACCAAGCGTCATGCCGCCTTTCGATCTCGCCGCGGAACCGACATTCAAAATGTAACCAACATTGCGCCCCAGTTCCTTGGTCGGCACGAATGTCAGGACTCTGCCATCCTCGCTCCAAGTAAATGTGCCCTTTACTGCGCCCTCGGTGCCGCTGAATGCGAAATTCGATTCGACGCTGCCCGTATCCATGGGCTGGTTGAACGTTAACTTGATCTGTGGATCGAGCGGGATTTTCTGATCACTGGCCGGTTCCAGGGAGACGACACGCGGGCTGGCCGTTGTAAATTTCCAATCGGACTGTGCGCCTCGATCCAAGCCGACGCCTGTTTCCGTTTTCAGATCCGCATTCAATCTGACCGTGTATACGGTTCCGCCTGCCATCGCCGGTTCAGGATACAAAAGATAGGTGCTGGTATTGATCCATTCCCCGCGTCCTTTTACAGAGGGTTCCAAGCTGAAAGCCGGAGGCAACGACGAAGGATCCGCACCCAGAGCAACGACCGGCTGGTTGAATGAAACGGCTACTGCGGACTCCACATCCACGTCGGTGGAATCTGGCTTAGGTAGGATGTTTGTCGCCCGCAAAAGATCCGCCACGCGGAACGAGAGATTGGTCGCATCCTGGACGCCAAACCCCGTGACGGACTGGATGGAACTGGCGATTGTGAGATCTAATTTGCTATCAGGTGGATAAGGTTGGGTGGGGTTGAAAACAAGCGTCGCCTCATCGTTCCAGGTAAATGTCCCGTCGGGCAAGCCTTGTAATGCCGATTCCACCGAGGGTTTGTTCATCGCCTGGTTGAAATAGAACGTGATCGGCGCCTCCTGTCCGATGACGGTATCCAGCGGCGGATTCGTTTCGATCAAACGGGGTGGCACTGCCTGCTGGTAAGCGGTCGGGGTTGGAAGGACAGGCGTTGCTGTGGCAATTCCCGGCATGGGAATGGGAACTCCCGCACAGGAATTGAGTAACGTAAGAATGAGAATGGAGCCTAAGAGGGAGCGTAAATAGCGATGTTTCATCAGACAATCCTAAATGAAATGTCTTTCCAATTTTCATTATACACTCGTAAATAGCCCGGAGACATCGGGGAGCGAAATATTTATTTGGCGCTAAGAAAGAATCAAAAAGGACACGGACCGTCCGTGTCCTTTTCATTCGCTGTTATTTACGAAGCGCCAATCTGGTTCAGGATCGCTTCGAGTTTCTGCTGGAAGGTTGTGAAGGGCTCAGCGCCGTCGATTTTTTCCGTTTTGGTCTCACCATTCAACGTGTAGCTAATAATAAAACCGGGAGTGCCTGTGACACCGGCAGCCTGTCCATCCTGGAAATCCTTCTGGACGCGGTCTTTAAATTTGCCACTGTCATAACACTGGTTGAACTTGTCCATATCCAGACCTTCGATTTTCTCGGCAATCAAAGGAATGCGCTTATCGGAAAAGGAGCCGACATTTTCTCCGAGCACGTTCCCGAACAGCAGGGCATGCATTTCCCAGAACTTATTCTGTTCGCCCGCACAATAAGCAGCCGCGGCGGCATCCTGTGATTCAGTATTGGCTCCTCCGACGTTACCACTGACCCAGTTACCCATCGAGCGATAGGTAAAAAGAACCTTACCGGTATCAATATAATATTGTCGCAGCAATGGCTCCGTCTGCTGGTGAAAGCGCTCGCAGAACGGACACTGAAAATCGGAAAATTCCTCAATCTTGATGGGCGCATTGGGATCACCCATCGTATTGTCATTCGCGTTCGGGTGGGTGCCAGGGTCCACAGAAACGACGGCAGCAGCCGGCTTAAGCATTTGATAGGCGATCGGCAGGACAATGACGAGCGCTCCCAGAATGATCAATCCAATCGTAATATATCGCTGACGTTGCGCACGACGACGCATTTCCTCCCGGCGGGCTTGACGTTTACTCGCTTCTCTTTCGGGGCTCATGAATACTCCTTGATGAAATTTATTGGCTTACCGCTCTGCTTTAATTGCTCGTCTTTTGAATAACCACGCAAGAACAATAATTTCAAGTTGGTTATGCAGTCATGACAGGCGTGCGGCACCGTGGAAATTTTCCCATGCCAAAATTGTTTTGTCTAGGAAAAGTTTAGGACCTTCTTAAGAACACTTGGCAGGCGTTTTACTTACAAATGACGGTCCAGCCAGTCAATGATGAACCGGAGCACCTGTTCCTTGTCCGGTTCATTGTGAACCTCGTGATACATCCCCTCCCATAACTTGAGGGTCACATCTTTGTTGTTTTTGGCTGCCAATTTGGCAAAATCTGCGCTGCCATGTGGATAGGTGATTCGGTCCGCCGTACCGTGCATGATAAGCAGTGGCACAGAAAATTCTTCGGCATGACTCCAGACAAAATCGGTGGCATTCAATCCGGCTTTTCCAAAGCCAAGGCTAATACGGTCATGGACAAGAGGATCTTTGATGTAAATATCGACTATGTTCTGATCCTGAGAGATCGCTGCTGTTTCTAAGCGGCTGGCTATTAGCGTGGATGGTGCAAGCGAACCAAGCAACTTCGCCATGATTATCTTCATTTTTTGCTCATGGATGGGGGAACGCAACCCCGCACCCGTCGCGATGACTCCTTTGAGCGCCGTTTTGTTCTTTAAGGCATAGGTGAGCACCAATAGTCCTCCCAAACTGTGCCCGTAAAGAAATTGCGGAGTATTCGGATAACGATCTGTCAGGAAAATAAAGAAGTCCTTGATATCCTGCATGACCGCATCCAGCGAGGGGAAATGCCCACGAATGCCGCTGGATTTGCCGTGCCCGCGCAGGTCGAAGCTGGTGATTGCGTACCCTGCCTCCGTCATTGCTTTGGCAACGTGCTCATAGCGACCCGTGTGTTCACCCAGTCCGTGCACAAGCGCAACAACTGCCTTGGGTTTCTGTTCCGGCTCCCAGCCACGAACGAAAAAATCAATATCATCCTTGCTTTTCAATTTTGCTTCGAACGTCTTCATGTTATTTTCCCGTTGTCACTTTGAATTCGCAGTTTTTATCGCCGCGTGCCTTGCAGGCGACTTCCTCGACGTCATGCCCCTGCCAGGTCGCCCAGGTGAGACTCTCATTGATTACGCCCTGGGTGACGAAGCAAACCGGTGACGAGTCGCTGTAGCCATTCGCGGTGGGAGAGGCGTGATCAACGAGTAGCAGGTCCAAGTCCAGAGTGTGGATGGTCATGTCGCCGGGCTGGGCGCTCAGAAAACGCGCGACCAGTTCCAGAGTGGATTTTCGTCGGGTGGTTAAAGGGAGTCTTTTGATGATGGTTGCATAGCCGCGGTTGCCGATGGATGCATCATCGAGGAGTTTGTGCCACATGCGCTCACCCACGCGTAGGAGGACACCGCGAGCGCCGCGTCCAAAATAGCTGCGCATGGCGGCTTGCAAGGCTGCATATGCTTTTGCCGATTCGACCATGTTCAACTTGATCAACGCATCCGAGTCGGCCCACTCTGGGGGAAGTTTTGACAGCCCAAGCATGGCACTGAACTGGTCTTCGCCCAGCTCCATCGCCAGGGTTTCAATGAAGCGGCGAAGATTCCGATTGGAAAACCTGGGTTCGATCACTCGCGTACATCTCCCACTTCAAAGCGGCAGTACGAATCGCCTTTCGCAATGCAGTGGGTTTCTGTGATGATGTAATCTTTACCGGTTGCCCAATGCACAGCTTCGGTAATCGATCCTGTATACAGATAGCAGATCGGTTCGGTGCTGTGACGGCTGTTGCAAATCGCACAGGTGGATTCAACATAAGCGAGTTTATCGCCAGTTTCATCCACCCACGCTTGCACCTCGGGATTACTCTTCTTCAACGCATCTCCCATTCCATTGAGGATGAATTTGATGCGCTGTCTTTCGGGCAATAACTTGAGTGCCACTCCGGCGACACCCAATAATGCCGATTGTTCTCGTACGCCATACTGGAAGGAGGCCTTGCCGATGCGGCGCAGCATGCCCTTGCCCCCACGCCCATAGAATTGTTCGATGGCTTCGTTCAACTTTGCATATTGCGAGGCTTGAATGGATGGCTCAAGGTTATTCGGTGGAAAATTGCCAATAAATCGTTCCAAGCCGCTGGTACGCAATACGGCATTCAAACCATTATCTCCCATCACTTCCTGCATCGAGGTCAACGCCTGGCGCACGAGGGAATTGATAATCATGGCATCTTCACGGTTTGTCATGCATCCTCCATTAGCTGGCTGTGGTATTAGACCGGGTGAACGCTCATTCCGTTGAATTCATTATACAAGGATAATTTCGCTAGGCTCGGACCTTACCCATTCGCGGCTACATCAAAAGTATACACGGGATATTCTTCCCCCGTGCGCTGAAACCCCATTTTCCTGTATAAGCTCAGGGAAGTTGCATTATCACTTTGCGTGTTGACGCTTAGACGCACGATGCCATGCTGTGTGACCTTGGTGAAGAGGTCGCTCAGGAGGGCGCGACCCACACCGCGTCCCTGCACGTTTGGGTGCACCGCCAGGCGTGCCAGGTGGGCGCGTTGTCCATGACCAGTGGTCATCTGATAGCCAAATATGCCGGAGGCGTTTTCCGCCACGGTGGCGAACAGTGCTTGGGAAAATGCCAGCTGAAGTGTTTCGATGGAATTATGCCAGAGCGGATCGAAAGCGGCATTATCCGTTTCGACAACCTGTGACAGGTCGGCTTCGGTCATCTTGCGGATGCGGATGCCTTTCACGCCACTCAGCACCCAAGGCTGATCGTGCCACTCGAGCATCACGATCTGCTGACGGTTTTCGAATCCGGTGGCCGCGAGTGCCTGCTGGAACCAGCTCTGCATCGCGATCGCGGCGACGGTAGCTCCGCCTGCATGGGCAATTGTCTCCTTCGCGGTGGACCAGAGCGAATTCCACGCATGATCTGCCGACCGGTGTCCGGCGTAAACAAACAACCGCACCCAGGCGATTCCATCCACTTCGGTGGGACATGCTAAAGCGGCGGTGATGTGCCGGCCTTCTTCCAGCGCCCAATAAAAAGGAGCGCCCAGCCATTCGAGCGGCGAGCGCCAATCTAGGTGACGATGGATGTGGGTCTCAAAGAAGATCAGGTTCGATAACTGCTGATGATCGCTAAGATCCACCGGACGGACCAGAGAATTGATCACGGTTTCCACATACCCGTAGAGACGACCTGTAAGGACGCCCTTACAATACTATTGTTATTTTACCAATCCAAGCTTGATCAAAAATTTCATAATACGTTGCGTCAGCGTTGGCTTTTCCACGAGACGCAGGGAGTCATACACATCCATTTGGGAGTCGACGAGATGCCCGCGTTTGAGATTGATGTTCGCGGCGGCTTTGCGCACGATGGAATGCATATCCCCTTCCCCGGCTTGTTCAAACAACAGGGCAGCACGGTCGTATTCTGCGAGGGCTTCCTTCCACTTTTTGAGTCCTTCGAGCGCCGCGGCGCGGTTGCTCACGGCGATGCCCTGTCGCTTGAGATCGCCAGCCTTCTGAAAAACTTCCTCTGTTCCATCGGTGGCCTGCAGGGCGCCTTTTGCGTTACCGGCCTGTAAGAGCGCCACACTCTCATTATTCTTCATCTCTGCCGCGTTGAGCGCATCCTGCACGGATGCATATACTTGCGCGGCTCGCGCGAACAACCCGGCCGCAGCTTTGAAATTATTCTGCCCGTATTCCCTTTTGCCATCCTCGGCAAGTGTGATGGGATTAATCGTTTCCACGTTTTGTCTCACTTTATGCAAAACGTCCCGAAGACCGCTGAATCCTTCATTCAAGCCTTCGGGGCGCAATATGTTGATTAGTAGGTGATGTCGAGCAAGTCTTCCGCCACGGAGCGCAATTTATCCCGTGACATGTTGCTTAATTTCATTGCCAGTTCCAAGTAGGGACGATTGACCGGCAAGGCGACGAACTCACGCAACTCAGATGGCATTTCCAAGAAGTGCTGTACAGCTTCTTCACCCATCATCCACTGTCCAACTGGCCCGTGACGATCGAAGAAAGATTCGATCCGCCCGCCGAGTGTGGTGATCAAGAGCTCTAATTCAGGTAATGGGATAGGACGCTCCCCCAGCTCGTAGGCTTTGATGCGCGAGCTGGCAATCCCGGTTTTCGCCGCCAGATTCCGAATCGAGATACTGGCGTTCATCCGTTCCTGGCGCAGGAGCGCGCCGATCTTGCGCTGACGCAAGGCGAGCAGCTTAGGCAAGTCAATACGCTTATGTGGAGACGGTGCGGTGGATTTAATCTCCCGGCCCCAAAAGTGATCGAGAGACATATCCAAGAAGAAGACGAGCGCTTCAAGTTCTGGTAGCGACGGCGATCGTACTCCCTCTTCGAACGAACGAAAGATACTTTTCCGAACACCAATGGCTTCGGCGCATTCCTGCACGGTCCTACGGGTAGTCAGCCGTGCATCACGGATCAAAATCCCAAGCTTTTTCGTACGAATGGTGATCTGCGTTTTGCTATCCATGCATCCTCTGAGACCTTCTGTCGCGTTGACAGAGATGTTCCCTGATTATAGCAGAAGCATAATTGTTTGCTATCGTTTTAGATGACCAATAGGGGCCATGAAAATATCTGCGCTTAATTTATATCCTGATGCCTCTAGCCGCGGGCTGAAGAGCGGGCGAATGCCGGTTGGTTTTAGTTCGCCCAAAATCTTGCCACCCTCACCCACACCGGTTTGATCGAATTTGAAGATGTCTGTGAGAACCACAGTATCACCTTCCATTCCGACAACTTCGGTAATCTGCGTCACTTTACGCGAGCCATCTTTCAAACGGGTCTGCTGGATGATCAGATCGATGGCGGAAGAGACCTGTTGACGCACGACCTTAAGAGGTAGATCCATGCCTGCCATCATAACCATCGTTTCCAGACGCGAGAGAGCATCGCGCGGGGTATTGGCATGCAAAGTTGTCAATGAGCCGTCGTGACCGGTGTTCATGGCCTGCAGCATGTCGAGGGCTTCGCCGCCGCGGCATTCGCCGACGATGATCCGGTCAGGACGCATGCGCAAGGAGTTGCGCACGAGGTCACGAATTGTCACGGCACCCTTACCGTCTACATTCGGGACTTTCGTTTCCATACGCAGGACGTGGTCCTGTTGCAGCTGGAGTTCAGCCGCATCTTCGATGGTGACGATACGTTCGCCTTCCGGGATGAACGTAGAGAGCACATTAAGCAGCGTGGTCTTGCCGGAACCTGTACCTCCGGAGATGACGATGTTCAAATGTGCCAGCACACAGGCTTTGGTGAATTCGCCCATATTTGCAGTTAATGAGCCAAATTTCACTAGCTGTTCCACCGTGAGTTTATCCTTTTTAAATTTGCGGATGGTGATCGACGGTCCATCAATGGCGACCGGGGGAATCACAGCGTTGACGCGCGACCCATCAGGCAGGCGCGCGTCGACGGTGGGACTGTCTGCATCCACGCGACGGCCGAGGGGTAGGATGATCCGGTCGATGATCCGCAGTACATGGTCGTCATCGTCGAAGGTGATGGGACTTTTGATCAGCTTGCCTTGCTTCTCGACGAAAACTTTTTTCGGCCCGTTGACCATAACTTCGCTGATATCGGGATCCTCCAATAGCGGCTGAATGGGACCATAGCCTGTCAGCTCATCCAGGATGTCGTGAAAAACTTGTTTGCGAATGTCTTCGGGCAGACTGACCTTGACCTGGGCATAGACTTCGCTCAGGCGCTGTTTCATAAACTCTGTCTTGTCGCCAAGTTGCAGTTCCTGTCCCTCCATCGAGCGACCGACATTCTCGATCAAATAGCGCTTGAACTTGAGCAGGTCAGCAGAGGTGAGCTTGGTAAAGTTGGATGCGATGGGAGTTGCCATTAAGAACCTGCCTCTTCATTTTTACCTTGCTCGGGGAGAACCCAGATAATGTGCGCCCGGTTCACTGCCAGGAAAGGTGCCTGAAACAGAATGTGTCCATCTGCAGCCAGTACATTCACGTCAGTCACCGCCAGGAACTGTTCGTCCAGGTCCAGCTCGTCTTTGATGCGCTGATCGTGACGGATGTGGATATGCCCACGCATTAAATGTGTGGTTGTTTGTACGGTCGCATACACAGAGCGTTTGGTGATGATATCTGTAAAGATCTTTCCTTTTTCGTCGTATTCAATAGTCATGATGCCTCTATGATTAACTTGTATTTTGGTGAGAAAGAAGCGACAACTCCTGTTGCCGTCCATTGTCGACCCGGAGGTTTCAAAGTGTATCCGAAATACCTCCGGATGTGCTTTTCATTTTCCTTAAGCTGATTAGAAGGGAGAAAAGGCGCACAAAAAATTCCTGCCTGGTCTGGCAGTTTATTTTGGTCAAATAAGCCAATGATTGCTTCTTACTTGTTGCCCCCCTGTTTCGGTTTACTCCTCGATGGGCGGCATCAGGTAGCCCAAGCCGGAGCGCGTCACAATATGCTTGGGAGTGTGGGCGTCATCTTCCAGTTTCTGACGCAAGCGGGCAATGCTCACCCATAGGATTTCCTTATCGGTGCGATACTCTGGACCCCAGACACTGGTCAATAATTCCTCAGAGGTCATGATCTTGCCGATATGGTGTGCAAACTGCAGCAATAAACGATATTCTGTCGCAGAAAGAGAAACTGGCGTTTCGCCGCGCCACACTTCGGCCCGGGCGAAATCAATCTTCAGATTATCATGCGTAAAAAAGCGGGATTGTCCCACTTCGGTGGGCGGCTGGGCTCTGCGCAGCACGGCGCGGACACGTGCCAGAAGCTCGGTAGCAGAAAACGGCTTGACGAGGTAATCATCCGCCCCGAGGTCGAGGCCGCGAACGCGATCTTGCTCGTCCCCTTTGGCAGTCAGGATAATGATCGGAATGCTGGAAAACTCACGGATGCGCTGTGTGGCGCCGAAACCATCCAGCTTGGGCATCATCACATCCATCAGCACCAGATCAATTGGCTGATCCGAGAACACACTGACCGCCTGCATGCCATCCTGGGCGGTGACCACTTCATAGCCCTCGGTCCGTAGATTGGCTTCAAGCAAACGTAGATAACGAGGTTCATCGTCCACTATCAAAATGCGTTTTGCCATGGTTTCTCCTTCGCGCATGTGCCGCAACTACATGAAATTGGATGCTGGTTATGTTTGTATCGTACACGACCATACATCATTAAGAATTGTTGCGGTACTAGTTCGTTGAATTTATGGGTAACTCGATGAAGAACGTGGTTCCCTGACCGGGATCGGATTCTGCCCAAATCTTACCACGATGTGCTTCAATTATCTGCTTGCAAATGTAAAGTCCCAGACCAGTGCCGGTCACGCTTTTCTCGGTACGGACGCGGTAAAACCGATCAAAAATAAACGCTAAAGCTTCCTTGGGTATACCCGGGCCACGATCGATAAAGGAAATGATGACTTGATTTCCAACCTGTTCGAGCAATACCGTGATCGGGGCGTTGGGTGCATATTTGATCGCGTTCGTAAACAGATTATCAAAGACCTGGGCGAGCCGCACGCCATCTCCCTGGATCGACGGTGTGTTCTTCAAATCCATACTCACATCCAGATCCTTATGGCGTACGCGCAGGCGTGTGACCACATCCCGTAGGACAGAATCCAACCGCAGAGTTTGAAAGCGCAGGGGAAGAGTCCTGCTTTGCAGGCGCGCTGCCTCGAGTACATTCTCGATCAGCAGCGAAAGGCGGTCCGCCTCTTCATCGATGATCTTTAGAAATTCCTTCTGTGTTTCTGCATCCCAGCTTGTATCTTCCCGCAGCAGACTGGTGCTATAGCCTTTGATGAAACCTAGCGGCGTTCGCAATTCATGTGAAATGGTGCTAACGAAATCCTCCTGCAGCTGCATCTGGCGTTTGAGATCGCGTAATTCTGTATCGGTTGCATCCCAGGTGAGCCGTTGAAATAACAACGAGAGCAGGTTCGCGGCAAAGGCAGCGAGCTTCATATGCTCTGTCTCATAGGGCGGGCCTCCGAAACGAACAAAGATCACCGCGCCCTGCATTGTTTCATTCATGCGCATGGGCAAACCTAATAAATATGCCTGGTGCAAACGGTCATCCGCCTGGACCTCAGGCTGGGGATCTTGAAGGAGGACACTGCCTTTTTTGACCACCTGGCTGGCAAAGGTCTCGCCCCAGGCAGCATCGGCTTCGGCCGTTTTCGCGCGTCCAATGGCGCGCGCATAAGTGATATCCAAGGCTTTACCGGTTTTATCTGATAAATAGACCGCCACATTGTCAAAGACAAATTCCTTGCGCAAGGCGATAACAAATTGCTCCAAGGTATTTCGGGAGTTTCCCGCTTGGGAGGCGATCTGCATTAATTCCTGTAAGTATGCAAGTGTAAAACTGTCCATTAGCTTTTATTTGATTCCGCCACAGCCAGCAATGGAAACTTAAAGCTGGAGCCGCGCCCTTCGGTGGATTGTACTTCGAGCATAGAGCCATGCGCCTCCACGATCTGCCGCACCAGGGAAAGTCCAAGTCCCGTGCCGCCGTATTTGCGCGTGGTCGAACCGTCTAACTGATGGAATGGTTCAAAAATATCCTCCAGGCGATTGGAGGGGATGCCAATGCCTGTATCGGTCACGGAGATGATCACGAGATTTTCCCCCTCACATTTGATGGAAAGAATTACGCTCCCGCCCGAGGGTGTGAACTTGATCGCGTTCTCGACGAGGTGACCCAACACCCAAGCAATCTTCTGCGAATCCGCCTGGACGAGTGGTACGTTTTCATCGACGATCGTATGTAGTTCGAGGTTTCGATCGTGCGCATTGTCGGCATAGGACTTCACAGTCAAATTTGCCAGCCGACGGATATCCACATTTTCCTGCTTCACGCTCATTTCGCCGCGTGAAGCAAGGGAGATCATGATCAAATCTTCCACGAGGCTGGTCAGACGATTGGCGGACTGCTGGCTGACGCTCAGCGCGTGACGCTGCTCATCGGTGATGGATCCGAGCGATTCGGTGATCAACAATTCCACGTAGCCTTTGATATGGGTAAGCGGGGTACGCAGCTCGTGCGAGATATTCGAAATGAAGTTGGCTTTTAACTGGCTGAGCTCTGAGACGCGTTCCAGGGCTTTTTCTAACTCCTCGGTACGCTCCTGTACGCGTCGTTCCAAAGTACGGTTGGCAGCCTGCAATGCCGAACGCAACTGAAGGATTTGTTCGGTCACAGCCTGGTCGAGATCAGAACGTTCGAGAAAATGGAGATCGATCAGCGCCTGACCCAGCAGGATCATGTTGCCCTTGGCAATTTCCTGCTGTTGGTACGCGAGCGCGTGTTGTAATTGTTCTTCGGGGATCAGTCCCTTTTGAACCAAATATTCTCCAAGGCGGGGGACAAGCATTTCAGGCGTTAAACGTTTTTGCTCTGGCATCCTGAGTCCTACGGATAAACCCATGCTCCGTTCACCATTGTAGCGGAGGATTCCATGTGGAGCAAATCATTCGGGTCGCAGGTAAATGGATCCTGCTCGAGCACGATCAGGTCGGCAAGATGGTTCGGGGCGAGGCGACCAAGTCGATTCTCCATGCCAGCTGCATAGGCGGGACCGACGGTATAGCCATGCCAAGCCTGTGTCATGGTCAACTTTTGTTCGGGATACCAACCGTCAGCGGAGGGCGAACCATCCGCGCGCCGGCGTGTGACCGCGGCATGCAAGCCCCAGAACGGGTTTGGCGATTCGACCGGTGCGTCCGATCCAAAGGCCAGGCGGGCACCCGCATCCAGTTGCGTCTTCCAGGCATAGGCGAGACGCGAGCGCTCACCCCAAAATGCATTTGCCATCAGCATATCCGAAGTGGCATGGATGGGCTGCATGGAGGCGATCACGTTCAATTGTGCAAGACGTGCTGCATCATCCGGATGAATGACCTGGACATGCTCGATGCGATGTCGCAAATGCGGCAGCTGATTTTCTGCCTCGTAAGCGCGAAGCTGCTCATAAGCATCGAGCACCTCGTGGTTAGCGCGATCGCCGATCGCGTGGACGGTCATTCCGAGCCCCACCTGGGCGGCTTTGCGTCCGTGTTCAAAAAGCTCCTCGCCATCCATATTGAGGATGCCACGGTTTTCTTCTTCTCCGATGTAAGGCTGGAACATCGCCGCGGTATGCGGTCCAAGCGCACCGTCCATGAACGCTTTGATGTTGCCAATGCGTAGCATGTCATCGCCGAAGCCGCTGCGTAGACCGAGCTCGTAGGCTTGATCGAGTAATTCGACGGGCATGTTTTTAAGGATCCGTAGTTTCAGTTTGCCTTTTGAACGAAGCTGCTGCAGCGCCATAAAGGAATCGCGGCGATCAAAATCGTGAACCCCGGTCAATCCCAGCTTCCACAAAATCTGCTGCGCCTTTTCCATGGCATTCGCAATATCATTCACGGTGGCTGCAGGGATGATATCCCCGACCGTTTCCATGGCAGTTTCGAGCAGAATGCCGGTTGCATTCCCTTTTCTATCGCGCTGAATCTGTCCATTTTGTGGATCAGGTGTTTGGGCGTTGACGTTCGCCATCTGCATAGCTTTGCTATTTGCCCAGGCAGCGTGTAGAGATTTGGCTGTTAGATAAACAGGATGGTTCGGGGCGATGATATCGAGTTCGGCCGCCGTCGGCCAGACACCCCATACATTTTGATTCCAACCGTGTCCCAGCACCCATTCACCCGGCTGTGTTTTCTTCACGCGCTCTTCGACACGGCGCAGGCATTCCTCTTTGGTGTCCGTTTCACAATCGATCTTTTGCAAACCCAAAGAGTAAAACTGCAAATGCAGATGGGCATCGGTGAGACCGGGCAAGATGACATGCCCGCGCATATCTTGTTTTTCGGCGTTAGGATATTGTGTCAGCAAATCTTCGCTCGTGCCAAGGGCGAGAATCCATTCGCGGTCAACCACCAGCGCCGAGGCAGACGGTTGGGCCGAGTTTTGAGTATGGATGCGGGCGTTATACAGGAGTTTCATATATTTATCTCGCAGGGATCGGCAGTTGTCCATCCCTACTACATCTTACGTCAATTTTTCCAACAACGAATTCAATTCCTCGTCGGAATAATAATAGATGGTGACCGTGCCGCCCTTTTTGCCGTGCTTCAAAACGACTTTGGTGCCAAGGCTCGATCGCAAACGACGTTCCAGATCGGTCACATCGGCGCTGCTAGTCGATTTCTTTTTCGAGGCAGGTTTTTGCCCCGAATATTGGCGCGCAAGAGCCTCCGTCTGGCGGACGCTCAGATCGAGGTTGATGACCTGATTCAAGAGTGCTTCCTGTGCCTTGGCAGATGTCAGTGCAAGTAATGCCCGCGCATGACCTTCGGTAATGCGTCCGTCGACAAGTGCCTGTTTCACCGCAGCCGAGGCATCCAGCAGGCGCAAGGTATTTGTCACGGCGACGCGACTCTTGCCAACGCGCTCGGCGATGGTCTCGTGCGACATGCGGAATTCCTTCGCCAGATGCTGGTACGCTTCTGCTTCCTCCACCGGATTCAGGTCTGCGCGCTGAACGTTTTCGATCAACGCTAATTCCAATAATTGCTGGTCTGTGGCACTACGGATCACTACCGGGACGGTTTTCAAGCCGGCCTTGCGTGAAGCCTGCAAACGGCGCTCGCCGGCAATGAGGACATAATTCCCGTTCCTGCCCGGAGAAACGATCAACGGCTGGATTACACCATGCTCGCGAATCGAAGCGGCGAGACTATCAAGTTCCTCAATATCGAATTTTTCGCGCGGCTGGCGCGGGTTACGCTGGATTAAGTCAATGGGGACTTGTGTCACACCGCTCATCTCTGATGATGTGGATTGTCCTGCGGGGATGAGAGCGTCGAGCCCTTTGCCGAGACCTGTTCGTTTAGGCATGTGATCTCCTCTATGTTGCATCCTCATTCGTGGTCACGCCATCGCTCTGCAGCAATTCTTTGGCGAGCGCTTCATATGCCTGTGCCCCCACCGAAGAGGGCGCATAAGCAGAAATCGGGAGTCCATAGGATGGCGCTTCCGCCAGGCGAATACTGCGTGGCACGATGCTGCGAAATACCTGCCCTGGAAAGTGATTATTGACTTCCTTCACGACATCATGCGAGAGATTGGTGCGTGGATCATACATTGTCAGGATCACGCCGCGCACCCGCAGGTTTGGGAAGAGCGAGGACTGGACACGCTGGATCGTCTGAGTCAGCTGCCCGAGACCTTCCAACGCGAGATACTCACACTGCACCGGTACAAGCACTCCCTCGCGTGCCGCGACCAAACCGTTTACAGTGAGGAGTCCCAGTGAGGGTGGACAGTCAATCAGGATGTAATCATAGCTTTCGTGCAAGGATTCAAGAGCATTCCTCAGCCGGAACTCGCGACCAGATTCTTCGACAAGCTCTACCTCGGCGCCTGCCAGTGCGGGAGAAGAAGGCAGCAGGGAAAGCAGCAGCCGTTCATTGAACAGAATCCATGAGCCCGGAATCTCTTCGTTGAGCAACGCTTCATACGTGCTCCCCTGCACTGCACGCTTATCCACACCAAGACAGGCAGTGGCATTTGCCTGCGGATCGAGGTCGATGACCAGGACGCGTTGTCCCATTTTGGCGAGATAGGCAGCCAGATTGATGGCAGTGGTAGTCTTGCCGACTCCACCTTTTTGATTGACAAGGGTATAAATGCGAGTCATGTGCGTTGTGATTTTATCTGCTTCTTCGCGAGAATGAGTAATGAACGGTTAATCCAGAACTTGTACTGTCGATTCCTCAATTTCTTGTGCGGTAGGAATTCCTTCCAAGCCGGTGCGGGTCACGGAATGAGATGCCAACAGGGTGGCGAATCGCGCCGCCTCCCAAGGATCACGCGTCTTGAACAAACGGACAAAGAATGCCGCGGCAAAAATATCTCCCGCGCCGGTCGGATCGACCTCCGACACGCTGGGTGCCCGGAAACGGCGGCGATCCCCGTTCCAATACAGCACGCATCCGGCAGCGTTTTCTGTCACGGCGAGCAGGCGCGTCTGGTGCGCCATCTGTTCGATGTGCTCGTCGTTGCCGTTCACATCTTCGCGGCTGATGACCACGGCATCGGCTTTTGTCAGGGCCGGTTCGGCCTCCGTCCATATTCGCGAGGAGACGCGATTCTCTGCGTCCCACTGGCGCATCCATCCTTGCGGCGTGAGACCTAACAAGGCAGGCGAAAAACTTTCGGGCAAGACCGCGTCCATTTCGTTGGCAAGTGGTCCCAGATGAATAATAGGCGTATGCTGCCAAAGTTCGGGAACTTGATTCAGGTCAAGCCTCGCTGCCTGTGCGCGCAAATATTGGACGCGCCCGTGCTCCGTGTAGATGTTTTCGAACGTCGTGCTTTGCGGCGAATCCAGCACAACTACGGGAATATCTTTTAATGCTTCTAAAGAGGTTTCTGGACCGGAAGCCGTGACAATCCCCACACGTAGTCCCAGCATGCGAGCAGTCAATGCGGAATAGGCAACTGTCCCGCCCAACCGCGGACCCTGTGGTGTCAGATCATGGGCAACATGACCGATCACAAGGTAATCCACGGGTTCCCGTGCCATAGGGTTGAGCATGGACAAATTATACGTTAAAACATGTAGGGACGGGCGGCTTGCCCATCCCTATAAAGGTTAATCCTTTTTGGGAAGGATCATTACCTTGCGGTAAGGCTCCTCGCCAGTACTTTCCGTTTTTACTTCTGGATGATCACGCAGTGCGATGTGTATGACGCGCCGTTCACTGGATGGCATCGGCTCCAATGTTTGGCGGCGTCCGCTTTTGACGACCTGATCGGCAACGCGCTTCGCCATCTGAATCAATTGCTTTTCGCGGCGGTCACGATAGCCCTCCACATCCACGATCAGCTGGACAAACTGCTGTGTTTCTTTGCCAACGATCAACGAGGCAATGTATTGAAAAGCGCTGAGCGTTTCCGAACGGCGACCGATGAGAACGCTCAAGTCCTTGCCGCGAATATCCACGTGGATGTTGCGGCGACCGTCACGCTCGGTGGCGCCATAATGCGCTGAGACCTGCGCCTCGAGGTCGAGCAGGTGGAGCATTTTGGAGATGACGGCTTCGGTGTGATCGAGGGTCTCATCGTGCTCTGGCTGAGATTCAGCTTCGACGGCAACGGGAGACGGCTTCTCCAGTGTCTGGGTGATTGGTGCAGAGGATGGCTTCGGCTTTGGTTCGCTGCGCTTCTCTTCCTTCTTCGGCTCAGGAGCTAGTTCGGGTTCGGTAACAGGGAACCCGCCCTCGGGCACTACAGTCAAGCGGACGCGCACCTGCGGCTTTCCCAACCCGAATAATCCTTTGTTGCCTGCGTCGAGTACTTCCACACTCACTCTATCTGCCGTGAGACCGAGTTGAGCGAGGCCTTGAGCAATAGCTTCCTCAACCGTGGGAGCGATGATTTCCAGTGTCGTTCTTTCGGCCATACCCACCTCCTATTTTGTCTTTTTCAGTGCCGGTTGTTTATTCCCGCCTGGTATTAAGTTGCGCCAGTTGGCTTTCCCCTGCATCGCATATTGGGCGATACCCAGCAGATTGCTTGTGATGAAGTAAACCGCCAGACCAGAAGGAAAAGAAAGTGCCAGGTATCCAAGGAAGAGGGGCATGTAAATGCTCATCATACCCGTCATGGCAGCGCTTTGATCATTCGGATTGGTCGATGGCGGTAACGTTAACTTGGATTGGATATAGGTTGTCAAGGCGACAATTACAGCCAGTGTCGGGAGCGCAAAGCCAAAAATGGCAACAGATTCCGGACGTCCCAGATCCATCCATAGGAATTTACTATTGAGCGGAATGAGTCTCGAGACATCGAGAAATGAGAAGGCGCTAGCACTGCGTGAGAGTTGCAGAAGTCCCAGCGGGGTGACGGCGAGCGCACGAGTGATACTTTGATAGAGGGCAATGATAATGGGGAATTGGATCAGGGTTGGCAAACAAGAACCAAAAGGGTTGATGCCGCGTTCGCGATAGATGCGCATCTGTTCCTGCGCCAGTTTTTCCTTATCCTTGGCAAGCTTCTTTTGGATGTCCTGCCATTCCTTGTCATTCTGTAGATTCTGCATGGCAGCCGCGCCCTTCATTTGTTGGGCGTTGAGCGGCCAGGTCACAATACGGATCAAGATCGTGAACAAAATAATGGCAATGCCAAAATTATGTCCGACGATATCATAGATCCACAGCAGGACACTGGTAAAAAGGGAGATAAAAAGATCCCACATGGTTCCTCTTAATTATTGTGGCTTGAATGCCCAAGCCTGACGACCATTGAAGTCGTATGCATACAAATAGTTATCGGCACCCAGTGGAGAGATGAGGACAAGATCATCCGCAACAACTGGGGTGGTGTAAATTTTGCCACCAGGCTGGCTCCACAGCTTGGACTGCCCATCTTTTGTCACTTCATAGATCGCGCCAGATTCGGTGGCGACCAGAAATGCGTCATTCACCAAAAGCGGAGTGGTGGTAATCGGTCCGTCGGGCTGGATCGGATTCCAATTATATTTGCCTTCTTCGACATTATAAGAATAGAAATTTCCCTGTACGTCACCGAAGTAAAGATTATTATCTACGAAGATAGGCGTTCCCCAGACCCAGCCATTCGTCTTTCCGGCAGACTGATGATCGCCTGTGGAAGGATTGAATTTTTCGAGCTGGGCTGCAAAGGAGCCGACGTATAAATTTCCATCGGAGGCAAGGACCGGAGAATTGGGAATGGCGCTGCCAAGATCCTTTTTCCAGACCACGTCATACGTACCCTTGTCAATCGCAAAAATGCTGTGATCGAGGGAATTGACGAAAACTAATTTGCCATCCGTGACAGGTTGTCCCCATAAACGCCCCTCCAGGGGAATCACCTTCACAGGCTGTTTGCTGGAGTTACTGTCACTCAGATCAAATACGTATAGATTGCCATCAGCGTTAGGAGCAAACAGACGATTATCGATTTCCAGCGGAGCAGCCACCCAGTGATCTTTTGCGCCGGTGAACTTCCAGGATTCGACGGGTGCCTTCGTGTTTGGATCGATATTGCTTGGATCAATCGCGACCAGGCTACGGTCGTTCCCTGCGCTGCCCACGATCACGAGTCCATCTAGTGTGACGAACGGCGTGGAATAAAAGAGCAATTTCGAACTGCGGCTTCCAGGATAATGCCAGAGTTCCTTGCCATCCTTTAAACTGACCGCATAGACAAACGAGCCATCGGCGAGATAGGCAGTGTCATTACTGGCGGTCAGCCCGGGCCAGGTAGTACCACGTACGGCTCCGCTTGAACATGCGCTCAACAGGATCACGGCCAGCACAGACATTGTCAGAAACAAAAATTTCTTGCTCATTGAAAAGTTGATACTCCTATGGGACGGGGTCGTAGCCCCCGGGATTGAACGGGTTGCAGCGCAATACGCGCCAGCCGGCCATCAACGAGCCTTTGACCGCTCCGTATTTGTAGACAGCCTGATAGCCATAATGCGAACAGGAAGGGTAAAACCTGCAAGTATCGGGGGGAAGTCCGCGTGAGATAGTCATCTGATACAGACGGATGAGCGCCAGGACGATGATACGTGGCCAATTGAAAATAGTCCGCGGCAGATCGCGCAGCCGCGGTTCATTGGGATAATCGTGCGAATGAGGTTCATGATTCATTCGTGGAGATCAAAATATGTGCGCGTCCCAACAGGTTGAGCAGAGCCTGACGGGTCTCTTCCAAGGTGGCGGTCACCAGTCCAGGACGGGCAATCAGAATGAGGTCCAGATTGGAAGCGATGTGGGGAAGCAGGGTCCGCACGGCTTCGCGCAACAAGCGTTTTGCCCGGTTACGATGAACGGCTGTCCCTACGGTCCTTCCCGCTGCCACCCCAACTTTGACACGCGGCTGGTCGGCAGGATTGCTTTGCCGGTCATGAGTCTGCACTATCAACACAACAAGCGGGTGGGCATAGGACTTACCGGAACGCCGCACTCGCTTGAAGTCTTCGGAGCGGGTCAGACGAAACTTTCTCTGCACCCGTTACCTCGAACGCGCTGGAATTAAATTACCGCCTACCAGCGGATTTTCTTAACGTGCTTATTGGCAGTCACCGTTAATTGCTTGCGACCACGCAGGCGGCGGCGTTTGAGAACTGCACGCCCATCTGCGGTTGCCATGCGGTTGCGGAATCCATGGACTCGCACACGGCGGCGGATCTTCGGTTGATACGTACGTTTCACCATTCTTCGTTCCTCACTTTGAAAATACTGCTTCTAGGTTTTGGTGCAGTATTAATATGCTGTCCTTTTTAATCGGCATGACATTATACCGTAAGGGTTCTGATTCGGTCAATTGAAGGGCGTTATTCTTTCTTCTGCCCATTCCGGGCAGGATAGACAGGAAATGCCAGCAACTCCGAGAGTTTTTGGGCGCCTTCCGGGCTGGCAACAGCAATGATCTCATCTTCAGCTTCGAGGGTGCTATCGCCACGCGGCAAAGTCATCACGCCATTGCGAATGATGGCGGCGATGACGCAGTGTTCTGCCAAGTCCATATCCTTGAGCGGGACGCCGATTGCCTTGGCACCCTGTGGGACCTTTTCCTCCACCACCGCGTAGCGACCGCGGCGAATCTTGAAGATGGTCATCATATCCCCCAGGGACATTTCCTCCTGGATGAGGTGGGCAAATACATCGGCGGAGTTGAGCGCCACATCGACGCGGAAATTTTCATTGAAGAGCCAGGCGTTGTTGGGATTGTTCACACGCGCGATCGTGCGCGGCACCTCAAACTGCGATTTGGCAAGATAACAAATCACCAGGTTGGTGGAGTCATTGCTCGTCACAGCCGCCACGGAATGGGCATCGCGAATCCCGGCTGCTTCCAACACATCCGGTGCAACCGGATTGCCTTCATAGATCACCTCTGTCGGAAGCTCCTGATGCAGGTAGGTTAACAGATCGCGGCGATGTTCGACCAGGCGGACCTTATAATTTTGATTGATCAACAAGCTGGCAAGCCGCGCCCCTGTGCGCCCGCCACCTGCAATAAGTACGTTCATTTCGCCTCCGCTGCTTTAGCCAGGCGAGCTGTCAGCGCGCCGATCCCCTCGAAGGTGGAACTAACATTGAGCAGGTCGCCCGTTCTTAATTCCATATTTGCATCCGGCAGGGAAGACCTTCCGGCTCTCGAGATCGCGACCGGGTAGCAATCTTTGAGCGGGCCTAACAATTCGTTCAAGGTGTGTCCCTCCCATTCCTCGGGAATCTGGACTTCATAGACTTCTACTTCGCCGTTGCCAGCCGAATAGACCATTCTCTGCGAGGGATTCATCAGGATCTCTTCCACGCGCTGGGCGCCCCAATAGGTGGAGCCGACCGTTTGCAAGCCAAAGGCTTCGATAATGGGACGCAGATTGGGGTCATAGTTTCGTGCAACCACATTGGGAACATCGTAAATGGCACGCGCCGCATGGGCGACGACCGCGTTTAAGGTGTCTGAGTTTGTGACCGCCGCTAATCCATCCGCCTCGCGAATGCCGGCGCGCTCCAATACTCCTTCGGCGAGACCTTCGCCCTCCAGGGTGCGCCCACGGAAATCCGGATGGAGCCGGTTAAACGACTCCTTATCAATGTCCACCGCCACCACGTGATGACCGTTCTTGTACAGGTGATAACATAATTCGGCGCCGACGCGCCCACAACCAACCACAATAAAATTCATTGGATTACTCCTTCTCCTCGTGAGTATGGACGTGGTAGGGAACATCCGTCACGACCACACCATGTCTGGATAACAGTTCCTGACGCAGGACATCTGCAGTTCGCATGTGCAGTGCGTTGTGCCAGCGCTTCGAGGGAATGAACTGGGGCACAACCACGGTAATTGTCTCATTCGGCTGGCGCTTATCGATAATATCTCCTATATATACGAGCAAAGGCTCCACAAAGAGACGGAATGGAGAATCCAGAATGACAAGACGCGTGCCTTCACCCCACGTCCTCCATTTTTTTTGAACCTTATCTGTCTCGGATGGATCAATAGAAACATGGATGGCGGTCACATCGTCTGAAAGCAGCTTTGCATAACGCAGGGCTTCCAAGGTGCCCTGATGAATCCCGCTGATCGGCATGATCACCCGATGACGAGTATGTCGTGCTGGCAAGCCACTGAATCTTGCCAGTGTAAGATGCGCGGCAAGATCCTTGTAATGGCGGTGAATCGTAAAGAAGATCGAAACAAGAATCGGGATGATAATCAAGATCACCCATGCGCCTTCGCGGAATTTGGTAATGGCAAATACAAACATCACGATCAATGTACAGACCGCGCCAAATCCATTCACGAACATCTTAAAGCGCCAGCCGGGGTCATAGCGCAAGACCGAGCCCGGCTCCACGATTTCCTCTCCCTCTTTAAGATGACCAATCTTCCACCATCGCCTCGCCATGCCGGTTTGCGACAATGTGAAGGAAAGAAATACACCGATCGCATACAGAGGAATCAAGCGCGTCACACTGGCGCGATTCACGATGATAAAGATCGAGGCAATACCGGAGAGGGTAACAATTCCATTGGAATAAACGAGCCGGCTGCCGCGGAAGGTGAGCTGGCGCGGCAGGTAGCCATCCGCGGCTGCAAGGGCACTGAGACGAGGAAAATCAGCGAATGCCGTATTTGCCGCCATGAGCAAAATCACGGTCGTCGCCGCGATCATTGCAAGATACAACGGACCGCGCCCATCATAGACGGTGCGTGTCAACTGGGAGATGATTGTTTCCTCTTCTGAAAACACACCACCGATATGAGCCGTCAAATAGGAAATACTAAGAAAGAGCGTGCCCAGGATGATCGCCATCCAGATCAAGGTGATCCCCGCGTTGCGGCTGCGCGGTTCGTTAAAGGCGCTGATGCCATTGGAAATGGCTTCCACACCAGTTAATGCGGTGGTCCCATTTGCAAAGGCATGAAGTAAGAGAAAGGCAGTTACCGGGGCAAGTGTATTGGCGAGATGAACTACTGGCGGATCCACTACGGTTCCCAGGGAGCCACTGAAATAACGAAGCAAGCCAATTCCAACCGTAAGGAACATCATCACAACGAAGAAATAGGTGGGAATGGCAAATACCATGCCGGACTCTTTTACGCCTCGTAAATTGACAAGCATAACAAGGATAACAGCTGCCACCGCCAGTACAACACGATAATTACCTAGAGTAGGGTAGGCAGATACAATCTGAGCTACCCCTGAAGAAACGGATACAGCGACCGTCAGGGTGTAATCCAACAAAAGGGCCGCACCTGCCACCTGGGCATATGACTCACCGAGATTATCCCTTGAGACAATGTATGCGCCACCACCGCCAGGATAGGCGTGGATGGTCTGCTCATAGGAAATCGTGACGATTGCCAATAGAATCACAATCGCAAGCGATATGGGAAACACATATCCATAAGCCGCCGCTCCAATGGCAATCAGAACACCGAGGATTTCCTGTGTTGCATATGCAGTGGAGGAGAGCGCGTCCGAGGCAAAGACGGCGAGGCCGACTGCTTTCCCGATGGTCTGGTGAGGTGCATCGGCGGTCATGAGCGGTCGCCCAATGAGCCAATGACTCAATGAGCGCGGCGGCTTATACTCACTCTGCCGCCGCATGATTTCAGTTTGATAATCCTCAGGGGTTAACATGTTTTTTGTTACTTACAAAAGACAGCCACGCGCGATGGCGTGGAGCTGCGATGATTATAGCCCAATTAATGCAAATTGGACGATGCCTAAGGCACCTGATAAGGAACTTCGGTGATGACCACGCCCGGTGTCGAAAGCAGCTCCCGGCGAAGCATCTCTGCGGTTTGCATATGAAGGGCTTTCGAGATACGCTGATCCGTCACGGTATGAGGTACAACGATGGTAATCGTTTCATTGGACTGCCGACTGGCAAGAATTTCATCGATGTAATCCAGCAATGGTTCCAAAAAGAGCCGATAGGGAGAGTCTACAATCACGAGACGGGTGCCGCGTCCCCACGTTTCCCACGTCTTGCGGACATGCTCCGTATCTGCCGGTTCCATGGAGATATGTATGGCGGTGATGTCCTCAGACAACATGCGCGCATAGCGAAGAGCAGCTAAAGTCCCTTGGTGTACATTGCTGATGGGTACAAGGACGCGATGGCGGACGTTATACGGGGGTGGTTCGCCATATTCTTCCAGGGAAAGGCTGTCGGCTACTTTTGTATAATGGCGATGAATCCAAAGGAAGATGCTGATCAAGATTGGGGTGAGGATTAAAACAACCCAGGCGCCATCGCGGAATTTGGTCACTGTAAAGACCAATAAAACGATAGCTGTACAGATCGCTCCAAATCCATTGCTGAGCATTTTGATGAACCAACCCTTTTCATACTGCAGTTTGTGACGTTCCTCTTGTTTAACATCTGGATTGGAATCTGCCGGGTCCAATTTTCCCGCACGCCACCAACGGCGCGCCATGCCAGCCTGTGCCAGGGTAAATGATAAGAAGACTCCGATCGCATACAGCGGAATCAAGCGCGTGACGCTTGCCTGAAATACGATGATCAAGATGGATGCCATCGCTGCCAGTGAGACAATCCCATACGAATACACCAGACGGCTGCCCCGATATGTCAATTGACGTGGCATGAATCCATCGGCCGCAAGCATGGCGCTCAAGCGTGGAAACCCCGCGAAAGCTGTATTGGCAGCCAAAATCAGAATGATGGTTGTTGCAACAATGATCAGCAAATACGGAATGCCCTGCCCGTTGAAGATGGTACGTGCCATTTGTGAAATGACGGTCTCGGCTTCCGAGGGTACGGCGTGGATCTCTTTGGTGAGGAAAGAGATGCCGATAAACAAAAAGCCGAGAATAAAAGCCATCCAAATCAGGGTGATACCTGCATTGCGACTGCGGGGTTCCTTGAAGGCTGTGATGCCATTTGAGATTGCCTCTACGCCGGTCAATGCAGTGGTCCCACTCGAGAAGGCATGCAAAAGTAAAAACGCGGTAATGCCGGAGAGCGCTTCACCAAAATGTTCTATCTCAGGCGGGTTTGTTACATCTGACAACGATCCCGTCAGCAACCGGAAGATGCCAATTCCAATCATGAGCAGCATCATCACGATAAAGAAATAACTTGGGATGGCGAACGCCGCCCCCGCTTCTCGGACGCCACGCAAGTTAATCAGCATAATAAAGAATACAAAAAAAATGGAGATGGGGACCCGATAGTCAAAGAGAGCAGGAAAGGCGGAAATAATCTGCGCAACTCCCGAGGAAACAGATACCGACACTGTCAGAATATAGTCAGTTAATAATGCTGCCGCCGCAATCAGGGCAGGGAAGTAGCCAAAGTTATCGTAAGCGACAATATAGGCGCCGCCTCCGTTGGGATAGGCATGAATGATCTGCTCATAGGAAATCACTACAATCGCCAGTAACCCAACGATGACCATCGAAATCGGAAACACATAGCCGAATGCAATGGTTCCGGCAGCAGCTAGGATCACCAGGATTTCCTGTGTAGCATAGGCGGTGGAGGAAAGCGCGTCCGAAGCGAAGATCGCCAGCCCAATTGCCTTGCCTATGGTTTCATGAGGCGCGTCGGCCGTCTGCAGCGGACGTCCAATCAGGAGATGGCTGAGATTTCGCGGCGGTTTTGTTTGTGTTTTACGATGAATGAGGGAAGTATCTTGATTACCAGTAGAATCGGTCATAAATAGAATAAGTCTTACTCACCTTAGGAAACATTATAAACGGAATTGATTTATCAATATCTGGCAGTTCTTCAATCTAAACAAGACACTTTCAAAGAAGAGCAGATGAGTTCTTTAACGAGGAAAGTGTTCTAGCCGCATGCCCCTAATAAACGAATTAAAAAAGTGCCCCGTCCAGAGTGAGGGGGGCACCCTGAGCGGAGCAACACTAATTCTACACAGCTTTATTATTTTGGCAAGGATGCCAGTATAACAGTTCCATTACTGAGAGGTATGTTTCCATCCGATCAGCGTTTTGAGGACCATACTCGCACCGGTACGCTATGCACGGCACAAAACATGGCACCGTAACTGATGCGATAGCGGAGTTCCTTCGGTGTCACTTGCTGGAACTCTAAGAGGGATTGGTGCTTGTAGAAACGCGACCATCATAAAAGCTTGAATTACAAAATGGGCATCTAGGAGGAGGCGGGCATTTTGGGCTGTACCAACGGGATTAGCAGGAAAAATGTGCTACCCTTGCCGAGTTCACTTTCCACCCATACTTTTCCGCCGTGCCGTTCCGCAATGGATTTGACGATGGCAAGCCCCAAGCCGGTGCCACGTTGTGCCAGCGCTTCGCGGTTCGTGCCGCGATAGAATTTTTCAAAAAGACGCGGCAGATCGCTTTTCGGGATGCCGATGCCGCTATCCTCGATCGCGAAGGTCAATGTAGCGGGAGTGCACTCCAAATGGATGGTCACCACGCCGCCTTCGGGCGTGTATTTCAGCGCGTTCTCGACGAGGTTATAGACGGCCTGGTGCAGCAGCGCCTGATCCGCTTCCACGGCATGCGGCAGATCATGAGGGATTTCCACACCCAGCGATATTTTCTTCTGTGTTGCCAGCAATTGAAGTGAGCTCGTCACGCGCTCGACGATATCCAAAATGGGAACCTGCTCCACTTGCAGGCCGACCCCGAAATCGATGCGACCTAGATCGAGCAGGTTGTTGACGAGCTTCGCCATATTATCCACGCCTTGCACGATCATCCTGGAATAATTCTTTTGCTGTTCGTTCAGCTCACCGGTCATCTCCATCATGGATGCATAACCGCGCATCAACGTCAGGGGCGAACGCAGGTCATGGCTGACCGTCGAAACAAAATCAGACTTTAACGTGTCGATCTCTTTGAGCTGGGTGACGTCGCGCAGGATGCAGACACGTCCCGCCGTGCGGCCGTCGGCAGTCATGGCGGAAGCCATAGCCAGATATGTTTTTCCGTCCGGCATGCGAATTTCTGCAGAGCGTTTTTCTCCGGCGGCTGTGATCAATAGATCGTTCAATGCTTTGACCTGGATGGTCTGCTCGAGGCTGGGGCGTTCGCCGCGCCGGATCGTGACGCCAAAGACTTGACCGGCGGCCGGATTCGCCAGAATGAGCCGGTTCGAGGCGTCAGTGACAAGCACCGGATCCGGCGTGGAGTTAAGAATGGCTTCCAGTTGGCGACGACTCACCTCGACCGTTAAGAACAAGCGGATGTTGGTCACTGCCAAAGCCGCCTGGCTCGCCAGTGTGCTGATAAAACGAATATCCGATTCGTTGAAGACCCGCTGCTTATTGTATGCTGCCCACAAGACACCGTAATAACGATTCTCGTGCTTGAGAGCAATGGCAATCAATGATTCGGGCTGGGGCAGATTGGGGTCAAGCATCAAGCCGCGATTGCGCGAGAGGGTTGCCATCACCACCCGCTCCTGCTGCTCAGCCAGCCCCAGGATCTGGTGATCGAGGTGCATGTACACATCCTGCTCCAAACCATCGGCAAAGCGCAAGGGAGTTTCCACTGTGGTCGGGAATGTATCGCGTACCAGCACAATACGCGCTGAACCGGCACCGTTGGCGATCACTGCTTCCAGTACGGGGCGCAGCGCGTCGCCCAGGGTCAGACTCGAGGCGACGCCCTGGCTGGCAACCAGCAAACGGTTCAAGTCCTGTAAGCGCGCCTGCAAGTTGACACGCATCTGCTCAAAGGCGTTTGCCAACTCGCTGATTTCATCTTCGCCGTCCACGCTGAGCGGCCGATCCAGTTTGCCCGTGGAAAGATACTTGGCATCGGTGGCGAGACTTTGCAGGGAACCGGTCACGGCACGCAGGCTGACGCGCATGAAGACCAACGCGATGAGCCCCAAAAACACGATCATCAACGAGATCGGCAGGGCGATATCCAGGGCGAGCTGCTGTGTTGCCTGGGCGGGAATGGTTAACACCACCGCCCAGGGATGTCCCACCACCGGTTCGTAATAGACCAGTTGTCGGGTCCCGAGGGAGGCGGTTTCATCGAAGAAGGCAGCCTGTTCGCTACGCTGTCCATCATAGGGAGACCAGGTGCGCATCTTCTGCGAGTCGTATACAACTACCCCTTCAGCGATCAACATACCGGTGCCATCCACTTCGGAGAGGCTGTTCAGGTTGTTGATCAGCGAGCGCGTGTAGGGATTCGCACCGAGATACATTCGACCGAGCAAGGCGCGCTGGGTTTGTGGAATGGCTGCCAGGAACGAAGTGCCCGCTGGCGCCCCGTCCTGTGTCGGCGGAATGGTGTAAATTTGATTCGACACACCCTGTTGAACCAGTGCTAAGCCATCTTCTTCAGGGCGACTGATCACAAATGGTATATCGCCTGGATAGATCGCCACTACTGCCCGGCTGGGCAGATCGATCACAACCAGTTGGTTGAAATAGGGAATAGACTCCAGCCGCTCATTCAGGATCGGCGTCAGTTCGGCACTGGGATCCTGCAGGCGCGGATCATTAGCAGTCTGCTGAATGAGGTTCTGTCCGGTCTCCAAGATGAACGGGACATTTTGCGAGGCGAGCTCAGCGGAACTTTTAAGCCGGTCTCTTAACAAGTTGCGCGCGGCTCGGCCGGCTACGATCCAGTCCCCGACGAGAAGGGTGACCAGCAGCAAGATGATAATTGTCCCTGTGCCGGCGATGAACCGCGTTTCAATACTTCTCTCTGCGGGAGAGGCTTGCAACTGTGTTGTGGATCCCCAGCGTCTGGGAAAGGCTGCGGAGATAATTTGAGCCACAAACCCGGCAATCAACATTTCCCCGCCGAATGCCAGGCTGACCACACCCAGATTGCTGAATGCATAATCCAGACGCTGCGTCACGGTCGCCGTCGTGGAGACAGTAAAAAACGCGCTCAGGATAAATAGGAATGCATGCACCAAAACGAGGGTCAAGGCGCTGAATAAGGGCTGTCGCAAAAAACGGAAGACGTATGTTCGGTAGCGCTGCCGGGTCGCGACCGCATATAACGTTGCCATCAATCCTAGTTCCACCGTGCTGAAAATGCTATGGGTGTCCCAGAGCGTGCGCACTGCTCCGCTGAGGATGCCGATCGCCGCCGCGGCAATGGGACCAAGCAAGCCACCCGCCAGCGTCCACGGGACCGCAGAGAAGATCATCATCGTCGAGCCGGGTGGTTCCTCGGGCAGCCCCGGCAGAGGTAAAGCGCTCGATGCGGAAAATTTCACGCCAAAGAATAAAGATGCAATCGGAGCCGCAAGGGCGAGCGCTCCGAGGATTCCCCATAAGGTTGAAGTCCATTGTGGGTGATAGTTGCGCCAGTTGAATAGCGCCACGGCGAGCAATCCCGCCAAACCCAGGAGCACCATCCACCCTGCTAGCGAAATGGGATTTATGTATGCGAGATCGGTCAGCAATGTTGCCAGGAACTGCATGAACGAAATTATAGCGTTAATCACGGAAAGCAGAACCGCCCATCCAGTCCCCCGTTTATGTCAGAGAAATATTTCCCCAGCGCAATCTTTAGAAACCAGCGATCAGATTGCTTCGGGTTAAGGCCCTCGTAATGAGGTAATCATCAGGACTTGTAATTGCCGCGATAGGACTCGGGGAGCAAACTCGCCAGCGATTCCATGATCTGGCGCGTCCCTTCTCGCAGCGTTGCCTGACGATTCGCCTGTTCCGTGATGTAGAATAGTTTGCCCACATGGAGACTGACGCGCGAACGCCTGCGCCTCTTCATATTCCCAAAAATATGATCGTTCTCCGTGCCGGTCATAGCAACCGGCAGAATAGGCGCGCCGGATTTCATTGCCAGGAATGCGGCACCCTCGTTCCCTTCTTCCAATCCGCCGATGACCGATTGACGGCCCTCCGGCGCGATGAGGACCAAGCGTCCTTCCGCTAATGCGTCCAGCGCGGCGCGCAAGGCTTTTCGATCCGGTAGGCCGCGATGCACGTAGATGATGCCATAAGCACGAAAAACGGGACCAACAAACCAGTGATCACTAAGCTCGATTTTTCCCATCGCCTCGATCATATACGGGAAGGATGCACCCAACAAAACAGCATCCGCATCGCCGAGATGGTTAATGGCTACAACCGCCGGTCCCTTTTTAGGGAAGTTCTCCATACCGGTGACGGTGGCATCCAGGAACAGGAACTTGAGAATTTTCATGACCAGGCGCGTGAATTGGCGGAAGCACCGACGTCCCAAGGTGAGACGGGGCAGGGCAACCAGGTCAGGTCGCCAGACTTCGGCAATGGGTTTAGGAGGGGAGGATGGCTGATCCCGCATATACACCACGATATTCTTCAGGCAGCAGTCCCGCGAGATAACGCATCACAAGGTCGGCGTTCTGCTGGCGAAGCTCATGCTTTTCTGTGCCTTTTGCGATGATCTCGGGCAGGAGCATAGGCTCGCCGATGTGCAACGCCAGGGGAGGTCGCTCCCCGCGTCGGGCGCGCTGCCAAAAATCTTCGGTGGTACCCACGATGCCAACCGGCACAATGGGCACATGTGTCTGTTCAATGATGTAGGAAATCCCGGGCATGGCACGCTTCATTCCAGGGACATGCGAACGCCCGCCCTCGGGAGCGATCAACAGTGGATAACCGGCCCTGATCACAGAAATAATCTTTGTGAATAGAACCCGGTCATAATCGCCACGATGCACCGGAATAACGCCATACGCTTTTAAGATTTGTCCCTGACCCGGTTTTTGAAACACATCCGATGCGCCGATGATCTCCAACTGCTCAGGCCAGAACGCGGCGACCAGCGGTGGGTCATATATAGAAACGTGGTTCATAGCAACAACGTACGGCTTGCCAGTGGGAATGTTTTCTTTGCCGCTGATAGTCACGCGTCCCAGAAGGCGAAAGATCAAGCGAAAGACCACCTTCAAAATCGGGCGGCTGGTCCGAAAACGGAATGGGACGCGGTATCCGTCGCTCATTTGCACAATGCAAGTGCCTGCTCGAATACTTCCTCGGCAGAGAGATGGTTCGAATTCAGCACCACCGCGTCCTCGGCGATTCTTAACGGAGCCACGTCGCGAGTTGAGTCGATGCGATCGCGTTCCTTGACTTTGGCAAGGATTTCGTCGTAGTCCGCTTCTCCACCGCGCGCCAGAATTTCCTCATAACGTCGCCTGGCGCGTTCTTCAGCGGAGGCATCCAGGTAGATTTTCAGATCTGCGTCCGGCAGCACAACCGTGCCGATATCGCGCCCCACCATCACGATTTTGCCTCGTCGACCGATGCGCCGCTGTTGTTGACTCAGCGCACCCCGCACACCGCGGTATGCCGAGACTACCGACACATTCATCTCCACTTCTGGCGTGCGCGTTTGCCAGGTGATATCTTTTCCTTCTACAAAAACGTCACAAGCGCGTCCATCGGGAGTGGAGGCGGGCGCGACCTCAATGGGCATGTTCTGCGCCAGGGCCGTGACCGCAATTTCATCCTTCACGTTGATACCGCGATTCAAGGCGAGCCAGGTGATGGCGCGATACATCACCCCCGTGTCGAAAAAAAGGTAATGGAGCGCCTGAGCGAGTCGCAGCCCCAACGTGGATTTGCCCGAAGCGGCAGGCCCGTCGATTGCGATGATGGAGGGAGGATTGTGGGTCATGAATTATTTCTTGTACGGTCGGGCAGCC